>JAUPKV010000062.1 GCA_030837265.1 Methanobacteriota archaeon | reverse complement strand
GTCAAAGTGAAATTTGACAGATTCAAGGATAGACCTGGAGACTCCAGGTGCAAGTTCAAAGTCATACTCGACTTCAGAGAGAAAATTCTGTTCAGCACTTTTGACATCTAAACGATGGACACCCTTCATGGCCTTTACCCCTAATTATATAATGGCCAATCTGGCATATGTCCGCATTCCTTTTTTTCGATTTAAAGATTCAATATTCCTTTTTATCCAAAAATAATTTCATTTTGTAAATCTGTGCATATTCTACGAAGGACAAAACATGAACCTTTTCATACAGAACGTTAGGGTTTTGGCTAAATTTTGAAGAAAATTGCGGAAAATACCCGAATAAAGGGAAAAACCCATCATATTAATAAAATGTTGGTAAATTGGTACTGTAAAGTCTTCGTCTGCTAGCTAGATAATGTTTTTTGAGGAAGGCGACTGCTAATGTTATGATGAGTTTCATAGTATTGGCCAACGAAGACTTTACAGAACCGGTTTTCGATCTAACATCCCAGGACTGCTTCAAACTCAGGTTGCCGTGCAGGTCTCATTCCTATACTTTCGAGCTTTTTAATTACACTTTTAATATCTCTGTCCCGCTCTTCAAGCCCACGATCGTAATTTGCAACACCTTCCAATTGGGAATTGGATGGAAGAATAGAGGTCACAATATTCGCCCCGGCATTTAAGCGAGGAACCATCCCGTCAATGCCTTCCAGATCAAGGGAGGCGGGGATCAGACATTCAGGAAACATTAGCCGGAGAATTGCAAGGATTTTAAGCTCCGAAAGATTCGACTTATCATTAAAATCTGAAAGGGGAGTTCCTGCCTGGGGTAGAAAGGTCATTACCCTGACCATATCAGGGTCATTTGATTTCATTCCTCTGAGGGATTGAATTGTCGATTGGATGCCATTCCCAATTCCTGTGAGAATTCCGTCTTCTATGCAATATCCAAGTTCCTTTGCAAAACGGCGGGCATTTATACGTTCATCGAATGACTGCCCTACTCTGAGTTGGCGATAGAGTCTTTTATCATATGTTTCCTGATAAAGGGCGAAGAAGTTTGCTCCTTTTTCCCTGGCTTTCAACAGAGCTGCATTACCAATCACGCCTGGAGAAATCATTATAGGAAGCCCAAGTTCTTCTTTTACTATCTGGACAAGCTCAATGAAGCGGTTCGGATCTTCATAAAAGTAAGGGTCTTCTCCCATAGTCAGGTCAATCATATGAAAACCTGCTCTCTTTAAGGCTCTACAGGTTTCTTCTATTTCATCTTTTGTCAGGCGATAACGTCTGATATTGTTTTTGCAGTTATAATAACAAAAAGTACACAGGTTTTTGCAGTAGGTAGAAAAATAGATGAAACAATTAAGGAATACTCTATTCCCAAATTGATGATTTCTTACCGTTCGGGCTGCAAGTTAATGTTTTTCCAGTTCCTCTTTGGATTCAAGAGTGAGGAGAGCCCTCAGGTCATTATCAGATAATTGAAAACCTTTAATGACTGCTTCACCTAATCCCTCAAGTTCTTTCAGTGACGTTCGTTGGAACAAACTCTCACCCCTTCTCTCACAAGCTGGTCGGAATCCCATTATAATAAGATTCTGACCTTGCTGCTCTTTTTACATTTTTAAAATTGTGAATTACCTTAAGCAAGCGTTCAAGACCAAAACCTGCACCTATCCAGGGTTTGTCAATACCCCATTCCCGATCAAGGGGTATGGGTCCAACGACAGCTGACGAAAGTTCGAGATTCTTATGCATAACATCAAGAGTGTTCCCATAGACCATACATGAGTCTCCTTCGAATACAAAATCGATATTAAGGAAATCAAGGAATTCCCTGATTATAGCTTCAAGATTTTCTTGCGTACAACCCGAGCCCATCTGGCAGAAATTCAACATGGTAAACTCCTCAAGGTGATCTTTACCATCGGATTCTTTCCTGTAGCATGGTCCTATTTCGAAAATTTTGATCGGATCGGGCAGGACCTTGTCCAGTTTATGCAGGTAATTATAGAGACTGGGGGCAAGCATTGGTCTTAAGCAAAGGTTTTTATCTACTCTGAATATTTGCTTGGAAAGCTCATTATCATTATCAATTCCCATTCTCTCCACATATTCTACCGGGATGAGGATAGGAGATTTTATTTCCAAAAAACCTCTCTCAATGAAAAATTTAGTAATCTCGCGTTCGAGTTTTCCCAGATTGTTTTCCCTTTCTTCAACATAAATCCGTTTCAGATCCTCTTTTCTTCTGGTAAGTAATTCAGATTCCAACTCTCTGAAAGACAAACCTGTATTCAGAGAAGTTTTGTCACCTGAAAATACGAGGGTCTCAAGCCTATCTAGCTGGCTCTGTGTAAATCGAGTTTCATGAATTGGTACTCTTGCAGACATAGGTTCGGTTGATTTTGCTGCAGCAAGCGAGGATGTAGATTCGGTTTCTCCAATTGACGCCTTTTGGGATGAATTTTCCAGCAATTTTGGAGCTCTTGAAGTGGATTTTGGTTCGATTTTCTTTACCTTTGGCGCAGAAATTACCGTGACTTTCACATTACTTTTGTTTTCAGTCACTTTTGTGAGAAAGTTAGTTATATCTTCGTCTGAAATCCTGCAATGCTTGCAGATTTTTTTGTATTTGTAGTGCCTGAGCGCCCTAGCTGTCCTGCTGCTCCTTGAGTTGTTTGCAATGATTCGTTCTCCACACTTCATTTCAACATATATCTTTCTCTTTGAGACTTCTTTATGCTTTATTTTGTGAAGCACCCCTGCTCTTGACATCCAGAGCCCGGTAGCAGATATGAGAGCATCTAACGGTTTTTTCTCCATAGTGTCACCCCTGGTGAATTAAAAAGCCCGGATATTTCCAAGAAACAGTATTTGCAGAATCCCTACTTGTTGAGATGAGTACAGCGTAGCAATTTGCTGGCAGCTGTCCGGAAAACAGGAACTATCCCAAATTGAGGTTTGAAAGACTTAGGAAATGTCATCCGGTCTATATAAAGCTCAAACTGAACGTAATAAAGAATGCAATGTAAATGCATTCTTGGGGGATTCAGAAATATAGCGGAAACCCCGGGAATCTAACCCGGCTGAACGGATTTAGAGTCCATTCGATCTACATGATCAGATTTCCTCCTTGACAAATTCTTTGTCCATTTTTGACAACATATCTTCCCTGATTCATTTTGATTTAGATTTTTTATTTCGTGTCCCACATATCGGAATACAGTAACCTATTACCTACTTGCAATTATATATATCTTTCGATTAGTTAACTGGCCTGATTTACATTAGAAAAGTAATATTATATATTTAAAGTATAAATATTCGGAACAAAAATGTTCCGAAATGAAGATTCTGTGCTGGTTTAGGCTGATTTTAAGTATTCTCACACAGGCATCTCAGCTGAAATCGTTTCTTTTTCTTTCGCATTTCTGTCTTTTGCTAGCATCGCTGCTTTCTTTGCCTCATTCTGAGAAAAGAACCAGATTGGGGTGTAAAGACATAGTATGAAAAAGCCAACTCCTGTAGCAATCCAACCCACTTCAAGGCTGTTTAAATATACAATTCCTATAAGGAAGAGAGGAATGTTTAGAATTCCAGTTATCAATGCTATTACTTTCCAGCCACGTGGTGCTTTGAAGGGCCTCTCAAGGTTTGCGAATCGGGGGTCATTTTTAGCCTTTACGTACGCAAAAAGACTGATACCGTTTGAAAATATGTACCCTATCGCAGAAGCTGCCAGAATCGCAGTAGGAGTTCCTAGAAGGATCAAGCACATATTAAACATAGCATCTGCGATCATTGCATTCATCGGATTTCCATTTGCGTTCAATTTCTTAAATATCGCTGGTAAGTTGCCCTCAGTAGACATTGAGTATATTGACCTTGCCGACGAAAGGAAAGCTGTCTGGATAATCAAAATCATGGCTGCAACCAGCATGATAATGGAGATCGAACCCCCAATTGTACCTAATGAAAGCTTTGCAAGTGGCAGCATTGGGGATACAGAATCCGCAAGCACTCCATCAACACCAAGAGATCCAATAGCCGATGTCTGGACTAGCACATAAAGTATAAGACAAATTACACCGCACACAAGCAGCGCTTTTGGAGTATCCGTGTTTGGGTTCTTATACTCGGGTCCGAAAATTGCTGCAGTTTCCCAGGAGCAGGCGCTCCATTCAGCCATTGCAAAAAGTCCGAGAAGAATTAAAATGTGCTTTAGGTCCCAGGTCCAGTCTTGAGGTAGCCAGGCACCTGTGATATTGGAAAGATGGAAGTTTCCAGTAAAGAACGGGGCGAGGATAATAATCATTAGAGGGATGAGAGATACAACAGCCAGTGCATATCCAAGATTGGCTCCGTTTTTAAGTCCTTTAGAATTTATGAGAATCATTGATCCGAAAACCACTGCTCCAATCCCTAAATTAAAAAGTGTTTGAGGAATACCACTAAAAAGTGGAATTAAGTCGTGCAGGTAACTTCCTATCAGTATCGCATATATTGCAAGCACGGGGCTCCAGCCTAACCAATAACCCCAAGCACTGAAACCTCCTATAAATTTCCCTATATTGAAAGTTTTATCATTGTTTTCATCGGTATTCGAGCCAAAAATAATCTGAGTGTAGCCTGGCAAACCCGATGCCTGTGGCAGAACCGTTGCTAACTCCCCATATGCAAGATTCTGGAAAAACCCTAGCAGGACTGTTAACCCCCATATCATGATTGAAAAGGCCCACACATAATTTGTGAGATAACCGATTGAGGGCAGAATTAATAGAGGAACTCCAAGAGCTATTGCTAGTCCCTGTTTCCAGTCAATACTTCTTGTAAGTCCATTTAAATCACAACTTCCTCTGCTACATTCTTCTGCATATTGCCAGTCTATTTGGGAATCAGAACCATTATTATTAGTCATAAAATCACCTTTTTGCTGATTCCTTCTCAGACAAGCTGAGCTCTGAATTGTTCGCAGGAATTGATCCTGATATCAAGCAGCTTCTCGATATTCATTTTCGCCGCAATACCTTTTGCAGCCCCTGGAACAGAAGTAATAACTCCTATATCGAGTTCCTCACGCAGTTCACGCATGACATGTTCATCGGTCAGAGAGAGAACATCCACTCCCAGTTTCTTTGCAACGAACCCCTTTGCCTCTCCGATCCGCATGTTCATTGAGAGTTCCATCCGAGCCACGAGGTCTCCTGCAGCCCTAATTCCAGTCATACCTGAAGCCATTATGTGGGAGATCGGCATACCCAATGGGTCGCCGACTCCGACCTATATGCCGTCGACGCCGGCAATTTCGACCATTGCCTTGCTTGCCCTTGTAACGGCATCAATCGGAGGAGTCTCAAGCATGGGGATTCCGCCGACACCCATACCCATGTCAACATGACAGGGAATTGGAGAAGCTTTAACGGCTGCCTTCATGAAGT
>JAUPKV010000651.1 GCA_030837265.1 Methanobacteriota archaeon | reverse complement strand
CCTCACCAAATTGTCGCTTAATATCATCTTCTGTTTTTTGGGCATGATAAATCTCAATATACTCCATGATCTTAACTATCTTTTTTAGAGAGTCTTCTGGCAGAGGATGTTCTGATTCCATTTTTGGAAGGAGGGTCGCAAAATGCTATATAAGCTTTTGCCAAAGGTTATTTGAGAAAAGTGTGCTTGTGTTTTCCGGCAAACCTGGAAAGAAAAAAAAAGGAAGCTATTCGCTTCCCTCAACTGATGTTAGGTGGTCATATGCTTTCGTCGCTGCCATGATCAGCTTTGGAAGTTCATTTACTCCATAGCTGCTGGTTGTCTGCCATTTCCCGTCCCTGTCTTTATAGCTCCTTTGCAGGGAGACTGACCTGACGTTTATCTGCCTTCCGTCCTTGTCAATGGTGTTGACAAAAACCGAGGCAGAGCAACACCCCTGCTTGAAGACTTTTTCTGGTTGTGCCATTTTTTTCCACCTCCTGTTTCAGATTGTTTCAGATATCAGGATTCACAACAATCCTGTTGTATCTTTTATCGCCCTGGATTTTACTCCATCTGCTTAGCGGGAATATTTCCCACTTGCCTGTTTCTTCATTGTATGCTTCGAATTCCGACATGTTCACACCTCCGTTATTCCCTTTTATTCCTCTTATCCCTCTTATTCCTCCATTCATTGCAAACACTTCGATTAGACAGTGTTTGCAAGGGGAGTGGGGAGAGATGAATCATGGGGAGAAACGAATTGTCCACAGGCTATTTTTCCAGCCCGCATTATGCCATCGCACACTGAATCTCCTCCTGAGAGGGTTTCTCGTTATCCGATGCCTTTTCCTGCGCTTTTATCTTTAGCTCTGCATCAAGAATCAGCCTGATCACTTTCTCAATCTCGGAAAGCAAAGACAAGACTGCCCTCTCTAAAGACAATTTCTTTTCCCTGGCGTAATGTTCAAGGTATTCATGGCAGTTGCCGAGCTTTGCCTTTTTCCCGTCCATGAACATGAGAGATGCGGCGGCAAAGTCAGCTACGATCTCATTGTCAGCAGTAATCTCACTGTTAGCTGCAATCTCATTACCAGCGACGATACCAGCGACGATGTCATTGCTGGATTCATCATGTTTTTTTCTCAGCAATCCGAGCCTGTTATGGGCTGCATGGGCAAGTTCATGGTAAAAGACATATTCTTCAGGAGAAGCGAGTATGATTTTTCCTCCGTGTGCATAATAGCCATAGGCATTTCCGAAAAATGCGCTTGCCCTGACTTCAAGGTTCCATGCCTTCGCAACATCCATGAATTTGTGCTGCGGGACAGGGATATTTTCATAAGCCAGAGGTTTTCCGTTTGTGTCCCCGGCTCTGAATACAGGAATGGCTGTGAAGTGGATTCCTTTCTGGATGTCGTCGGGATTGATTGCTGCATGGCAGGTTTTACAGGAACCGGCTTCTATGCGTTTACTGTAATTGTAAGCTCCACAAGGGCAGGTATAGAAAAGGTATTCTCTTGGGGCAAGGATATAAAGTGCTTTTGCGCCTTTGGTTATCTTTCGTCCTGCGCTGTTCCACTGTTTTATGCCCCTGCTGTCGATGGTTCCGTGGAGTAACTGGATCAGCCGGTTGTTGAGGCTCCATTTGGAGGAAGGAACATCAAAGTCGGGGTTTGTGGCAATTGCTATCTTCTCCGGGATATCGCCGGACCTGAACAGCTCCAATAAACCGAGCATTGCTGATTTTACTCTGTCTTTATCTGATTCCATCCTGACACCTCCTTAAAGATTTTTTCTCACACTAGAGAAAAAATCTGGGAGGTCCTTTGGTCGGTTAATGGCCAGTTTACTGCCTTAAATTACGCAAGAAGTCTTCATAGGCTTTTTTCATGCTCTCGAAATTCTGCAGCTCTGCCTTTTTTCTTTCAGGGCTGCCATATTCAAAGTCATAAATGTTTATCTCATCATATTTGATAGAGCCAATGTCGAATTTTATCAGTGGGTCCATTAAATTGCAGATGTCAGGGATCAGGGCTGCGCTATCTATTCTCTTGATATTTTCTGCAAGCCTTTGCTTATCAAAATCATCGGGGATAAGGGCAATATTTACTTTGCTGTTTTCCTTGATACCATTGAGCTTCTCCTCGATTTTCCTGAAGATGCTGTTTACAAAAGAGATGAGGCTATAGCACTGTTGAATTTCATATGGGCAGCCATTGTATCCGTTGTGCTCTTTCAGCTCCATCCCCATGATGCCGCAGCCTGCATAAAAGACCCGGTAACGGTAATACCTCCTGCCGGATTCAGAATCATAGCTCCTGTCTTTCTCTTTTTCATCGTATTTCCAGACAGGGATAAACTCGTCTGTCTTGAAATAGGCGAGAAGGATCTGTTCGCATTTCGGGCAGATGTAGGCAGAGAGTAAATCGCATTCATGAGTTTTGATTGCTTCCTTTCCAATCTCATAGTCGTTCTGGAAGCAGATTTTTTTCAGAGTCTTGTCTATGTTGATCATTTTGGATGGCCCGGAGGATTTTATTGGCTGGTCGATAAATGCCGGTGAAGGCTTTCTGATTTTCGGGTGAGGAAATCAGAAAGCTAGTTGGAGAAAGATTTCTTAAAGGGAGATATAATCGTTTAATTGATGATAAACTAATAATTTTTGGGACCATTGAGGAGAAGGGCAAGAAAACCTAATGACAACCTAAAAACGAAAAAATTATATTCTATAGTATATATTTTACTTTAAAGAGGGCATGAAAAATTTTAAGATGAATCTTTTCAAGAATAAGAAAGCAAAAGCTTTAACAAACACCGTTATTGCTTTTATTGCTATTGGAGTAATTATTGTTCTAATAATTATTGGCATTGTATTGTTCAAAGTGTTGAGTGGCGTTCTATGTCCAAAATGTCCTGAATGCCCAGAATGTCCTGCACAAATTGACCCCAATGATGTCCAAGCGATTTTTAATCAAATAACTACCGTAAGTACAAAATTGGATAACGTGAATACTCAGATTAATTTATATAAAGAATCATGTGAGATTAATATAACTCCAATTAAAAATGAAATCTTTTCTATTTCATCACAAATGCAAGAAAAAAATAATTATACAAATTCAATTAATACAAAATTCTATGACCGCAAATGACAGTTGGCATTT
>JAUPKV010000650.1 GCA_030837265.1 Methanobacteriota archaeon | reverse complement strand
TAGTACGATTCTATGGGAGGTTATCCTTATGGCTGCGGTCTCGGAACTCTATTTCAACACTTTAGAAATAGATTGGAAAGAGGAATCTGAAAATAATCTCAAATATGATTCCGTACTTGCTGCCTATAGCGACAAGATTTTTGAAATTGGAAAAACCCTTGAGGATAATAACTGTTTTTTTTCAGAATTCGGGACTCGTAGGCGAAGGAGTTTTGAACTTCAAAACACTGCAATGAAAAGTCTCACTCGAATAAAAACCCTGACAGGAACGAGCAATGTGTATTTTGCAAAAAAATACGGCTTAAAACCGATCGGGACTATTGGGCACGAGTGGATAATGGGCACCTCAGCCCTCGTGGGACTCAGGCATGCTAACAGGTTCGCATTCGAAAACTGGGTAGAGGTTTACAAAGGCGATCTTGGTATAGCACTTACGGATACTTTTGGCACAGAGCCGTTTTTCAAGGACATGAACCTGAAATTAGCCAAAATCTATGACGGTGTCAGGCATGACAGCGGGGATCCTTATGACTTCATCGATGCGGTTATAGTGTTTTATAGAAATCTGGGTATAGACCCTATGAAAAAAGTAATCGTTTTCAGTGATGCTCTTAATGCGGATACCGCAATCAAACTTAAAAAATATTGTGAAGAAAAAATCAACTGTAGTTTCGGTATAGGCACAAATCTCACAAACAATTCCGATTTCTTTAGCAAAAGCCCTCCCCTCAATATAGTTATAAAATTGCACAGCATCAACGGTGTCCAGGTAGTGAAATTGAGTGATTCTCCTGAAAAGGAAACCGGAGAAAAGGATGCTCTTAGAGTAGCAAATTATATTTTTGGAAGAAAAGGACTGGATGAATGAAATTAATGAACTTCTTCTTTTTCGGTATTAACACTAAATTCATGTGTAAGTTTTATCACAGCAATGTCCGAACCATTCACTTCAGATTCATTTAAAAAACTATTTGCTGTGAAAACTATTTTTGATCCGTCCGGGCTCCACTTAGGATTGGAGTCAATCATACCGAGATTGTTAGTAAGCTTCGCTCTGAAATTCCCATTTATATCTCTAATCCATATGTCAGGCTTTCCATATTCATCCGATACATAGACTATTTTTTTCCCGTCCGGGCTAAATGAAGGATTCCATTCGCTGTACGGTGTATCAGTTAGCTGAGTTTGATACGCTCCGTCCCGATCAATTACCCATAGATCGTCCTTTTCCTTAAAATTTCTGGCACTATATATTATTTTCTGGCCAAGAGGGCACCAGTCTTTTCCAATTCCGATATTTCCCGAAGTGCCCAGCCTGAACCGACCGATTCCGTCCCGATTTACCATCCACAACTGGGAGGGAGACTCTTCTGATTCCTGAGTGTATACTATTTTGTCTCCCAGGCGGCACCATGCTCCCCAGCTTTCGGATTTGTTCGGATCATCCGTAACAGGGGTTACTTTTCCCGTTATCAGATTAGCAAGATATAAACCTGACTTGGAATTAATTGTTTTTGTGAAAAGCAATTCTATTCCGTAGGGACTTACATCACTGAAGTTTGTTAGGTTTCCTTCCCCGATACCAAGTCGGTCTATCTTGCTCCCATCTGCTTTCATCCTGTAGGACGATGAATTTCCGGATTCATTTCCAATAACAGTATAAAGAATGGAAATCCCATCTGCAGTCCACACTGGAAATAACTCGGATTCCGAGCTGTTTGTTAGAAACGTGACATTTTCCACCAGGCCATTAGCAGAAATTTCTCTTCCGCTGCCTCTTACCTCTCCCGCTGAAATGCAGTTTAGGCTGGAATTCGAATTAAAGTAATTGGAAGGATTCAGTGTTATGATCTCTCCATTTTCCTCAGTAGTGTTATTGTTTCCATTATTGTATCCTTTATCATATGCTTTATCATATACATTATCATACACATTATCATATCTGGATGAATTATCCATTCCCGCTGCTGCAGGTAAAATAAAAAGTAGACATAGTGATAACAATGATAACAATGATAACAATGATAAGAATCTGTATTTAAATTTCATCAATTGTCACCGTTAACTAAAAAAATTAATCAATCAATATAATTGATTAATTATAAAATATATCGAAACCTTCATCCATATCATTTGTCTTAAACTGAATTTCGTAAAAAAACCATTAATTTCAAAATTCGATGATTGATAAAAGATAATTATTTATCTGTACAATAATTATTTATCTGTACAATAATTATTTATCTGTACAATAATTATTTATCTGTACATAATTCAGTCAGCGATAAAGTTAAAAAATAGATTTTTACCTGGAATCAAAACATAAGAAACTCCAGATAAACATCTTAATAAATGAAAATTTTATTGTTTTACTTGTCGTAAAATAAATTTACAGTCGAATGTATCAAAAGATCTTAAAGGTAATTAATGCTTCAATAGGTCTTTAAAGGTAGTATTTTAGTAAAACTTACTGCCTGCAGCTTTATTGTACCCTTTAGCCAGGTTAGTATTTACATATACTACTGCTTCGTTCGTCGTCTTGTATGCATAGTTGGGTTCATCGGCAATGTTTTTCAATGCATCGGCGTCAGCCTGTTTAGTTATGACAACTCCTGCAGGAATATACTTACCGTCAGCGATAGTTACACCAATTGCTGCTGATTTAGGCTCAAGTACACAGTCTTTTCCTACTGTCGATTTGAAAACGAAAGCCTGCATGCCAATAAATGTATCGTCTCCTACAATAGCCGGACCATGGACCTGAGCCTGGTGGGCAAGGGACACATTTTTCCCTATATAAACAGTGTAATTTTCACCGTTTACATTAACAATATTCTTAGTGACAGGTTCGAGTTCCTCATCAATTGTCTCAAGACCGTGAACCACAACTCCATCCTGAACATTGCTGTTGGCACCTATGAATATAGGCATTCCTTCGTCGCCCCGGACAGACGCAAATGGAGAAACCATTACATAAGCACCGATTTTCACAGCTCCTATAACTGATGCTTCCGGATGAACAAAGGCCGTGCCATCAATCTCAGGTGCAACGGGGTGAGGATTCCATGGTGTTGGAGGATTTTTCATTATGCTCGGAAACACTAAGCTTTTAAAACAATCCTTCTTTGCTCCATCTCCTGTTTTGGCGCTTACGCTTGCAGCACAAGCTACTAAAAGAGCTAAAATAAGAATTGTTAAGATCTGCTTTTTAAATCTCATAAATTTACACCTACTTCTTCTTTGAAATTACTAGTCTCTTTTTTGTTTGATTTTGCTGTTTTTGGGAATACTTTGTAAAAGGTGCTATTCTCTTGGATAGAAAATAGCACAGAATAGTACAAGACTGGTAACTATACTTTAATTTTATGAAAATTACTTTAAAAAGAAAAAATTAAATGTGTCTTTAAAAATCAATAGCAACAGGTCTTAAAACTGGATTTAGATCATTAAATTAAAATTAAAATTTATAAATATAATTATTATACTATAAATTCGCGCAGACAATAACTTTTCAAAAGAGTACCCATTAAATATAGAAATTCTTTATTAAGATCAATACATTAGCGACGTTTCCTCAAAATCTCAAGTAATTCCTTTGCATTGATAAGCATGATTTCGACTGCAGCTCTTGAAAGCTCTTTGGAACACTGTGCAGCTTC
>JAUPKV010000649.1 GCA_030837265.1 Methanobacteriota archaeon | reverse complement strand
TTCCAAAACAAGCTTTTATAAATCTCGTCCAGTTCTTTTTGATTTTGTGTTATTAATTCATCTTTTAATTTAATTTCTTTTTTAAGTTCTTCGATTGAGGTATTTGTTTGTTGTGTACAAGTATCCTTATTTTGTATCTCTTGCTTAAATTCTGTAATAAATTTATTGAGACCATTTATTTGCGCGTTTTTGTTTTGGATATCCTGTTTAAATTCGGCAATAAAGTTATTCAATCCGTCTATATGTGAGTCTTTGTTCCGGATTTCTTGCTTGAATTCAGTAATACTATTATTCAGTCCAAATATATATGAATCTTTATTCTGGATTTCTTTGCTTAATTCGGTTATTAAATTAGCAGGTATGGATGTTGATTCGTCAAGAATTTCAAAAATTAAACGCTCCAATATACGACATTTTGCAAGGTCTTTGATACCTTTGGACTTCAAATCAAGTTCGGGGAGATCTCCATTTTTGCTAATAAGGTATAATGTTCTATATGAAGGCTCTAGTAAGTCCCCTAAATCTAGAAAGTTTTCATTATAGTATCTGTATACTTTGTTAACATTTCCCATGAAATTTTGATATTTTGAAGAATAAAATATCAAAAGTTGCATCAAAAACCAGTTTGAAACATTGTTTGTTTCAATAGTTAAGAAACCTAAGTTATTGTTTTTTATATAATTTTCTAATTCTTCTTTTGAAGGTAATCCATTATCAATATGTTCCAGTAGCCAGGGATGCGGTTCTCCAGTTATTTTTTTAAAGTAACAACAAGATTTCATTTCAGCATCTCTAACATCATTAGAATCAAAAGGTGCTCCAAGGATCACAAAATTTTTGCTAATTCGAAGTAGTTCTGAGACGAATTTTAACCTTCCGCCTGCCGGAACATGCTCATATACATCGGAAGAAATTGTAATATCAAAAACGTTATCTTTATAAGGAGCTTTTGTAACGTCTCCAATTACGTAGTTACTCTCAGAACCTGATCTTATGTCCACAATGTGTATTTCTTCATCCGGTAAAAAAGAAGATAAATTACCATTCCTACCGCCAGCGTCCAATATCTTTAAGGTGCTGTTACAGTTGCCTTTAAGTGCACCTATTAATTCTGTTATCAGATAATTTCTGGTGTACTGGTCGAAAGGAAGGTCTTTCAGGTTAAAGTCAGGATTCATTTTAAAAGCCACTGCCCCCTTATATCTAATACCCCATAGTTTTTAGAAGACAAATTTTTTATTTCAAACCCATGAGTACAGTGCTGATGGTCATAAGGGTGTTGGCATGAATCATCATAAATAGCTGCAGAAAACCTGTATGATCCGTCTAATAGAGGTAATTTGTCAACCACAAAATCAATTTCACCTTCGTCTTCAATAAAATCAATGCTCATTTCGCTTAATTTGGTATTCGGACCCGTAATATGAAAATCATCTTTGTAGATTGCTATTCCAAAAACTGGTTTTTCTATTCGTTGACTTGCTTTATATTTTATTCTCGCAATAAATTTTTCCCCAGTTTGAAAAATATAAGATTCACTATGATTGTTAAAAAATTTTATATCTATAATCTTGGCTTCTTTAGAACCCCAGTTCAATGAAGGATCCAGCGCTTCGTTATTTATTGCATCTTTTATATTTTTATATTGATTTAGTAATCTATCGACTTCTTTTTTATGAACGGCATTCAAATAATCACTTATGACATTCTCTGTAGGTCCGATTGACACCATTTTTCCATGACTGATCATCAAACAGTTGTCACATATTTCTCTGACCTGCTCCATTGAATGTGATACGAAGACAATCGTTTTCCCATTCCGCTTGTACTCGCTTATCTTATTATGGCATTTTGCTTGAAAAGCTTGATCTCCAACAGACAGCACCTCATCAATTAAAAGAACATCTGGATCAATAGATATTGCTGTAGCAAAAGCCAATCGCGCATACATTCCTGATGAAAAATTTTTTATTTTAGTATCTCTGAATCTATCTAGCTCTGCAAACTCAAAAATAGAATCAAGTTTAGCATCCATTTCCGTATGATTCATGCCCATTATCGCACCGTAAAGATAGACATTTTCTACAGCAGTTAAATCGGGTTGAAACCCAACTCCCAATTCCAGAAAAGGTGCCATTTTTCCTTTTACTTTAATAGATCCAATATCCGCTACGAGAACCTTGGAAATTATTTTAAGGATAGTGCTTTTTCCTGATCCATTCTCTCCAATAATTCCAAAAGTTTCTCCTTCCTTAATGTTGAAACTTACTTCTTTCAAAGCTTCAAAAACTTCGTAAGTATATGATTTTCCAGTAATTTTTCCAATTAAATTATCATACACTGTAACTCTCTTTTCATGAGGGATTTTGAAGCTTTTAGACACATTTTTAACTTCTATAACATAAGGCTTTTCAGATTCAAATTCTCGTTTTTTGAGAGTTTTGAACAATTATATCGCCTCTGCAAATCTGGGAGATAATTTTCTAAACATCAG
The DNA here is from genome assembly GCA_030837265.1 of Methanobacteriota archaeon. The sequence goes on along the minus strand of JAUPKV010000649.1, from coordinate 8,692 downwards.
AGACCCAAAAGCTAAACAAAATAACCCGAAACCTGCAACAAACAAGAAATCATATATACTCGGAACTGTTCCGTATAATAGTACGTCCCTGTACATCATTATCAATCGAGTAAACGGACTAAGCATGTAGAAAAACATAATTTTTTCAGGTACTAGAGATATAGGGTATATAATAGGAGCCGTATAAAAACCTGCTTGAAGCACGATGTCCCATATCTGGTTTAGGTCTCGGAAATATACATAAAGAGATGAAAGTGAAAGACTGATTCCATATACCATTATGAAATATAATGCATGGACTACAGGAAACAATAGGATTGTAAACGAAAGTGAAGCTCCTAGTATTAGCAATAATGGAATCAATACTGCAAATTCCAGAGTCGAACTTATGAATGTCGACATTGTCGTGCTGAACGTAAGAATTTCTCTCGGGATGTATATTTTAGTTACCAAGCTGGGTTTTCCTGCAATCGATGTCATTGCGGTCATGGTTCCATTTATAAGAAAGCGCCAGGCAATGAGCCCAATTAAGAGGTAAAGGTCGAAATGTTCCTGTTGAAACTTAAAAACATTACTAAACACCAGGTATAAAACCAGCATCATGAGCAGGGGGTTTATCATTGACCACGCGAAACCAAGAATAGAACTCTGATATTTAACCTTGAGGTCGCTTATTACAAGATTCTTGATCAATTCGCTATATTCTAGTATGTACATGTCCATTGTCCGTTATTTTTCCCAACTTAAGTTTTTTACAAGTTCACTGGCTCTAAAAAGGGATTCAAAAGTTCCCGCATCACTCCAGAATCCATTCAGTAGAGAGTATTCCATTTCACCCATTTTGATATATGCATTGTTTACATCGGTAATTTCAAGTTCTCCTCTACCGGAGGGTTTAAGGTTGCGTATTATTTTAAAGACTCTGGAGTCATATATATACAGGCCTGTTACGGCAAGATTTGATTTCGGAGCTTTTGGTTTTTCTTCGATTGAAATTATCCTGTTTCCGTCTATTTCGGCAACTCCGAACCTGTGGGCATCGGGAACCTCTTTGAGAAACACTTTTGCTCCTGAAGTGAAAGATTTTACGGATTCGGGTATAGAATCCTGAAAAATATTATCCCCAAGAATCATTGTCACTGGGCCATTGTCAGCAAAGTCTTCCGCAAGTCCGAGGGCCTGAGCAATTCCTCCTGCTTCGTCCTGTATTTCATAAGTAATTCGGATACCTAATTCGGAACCTGAACCAAGTAATTCCAGAAAGTGTCCAGCATGGCCCTTTCCGGATACGATCATAATTTCTTTGATTCCTGCACTAATAAGAGTCTTGATTGGATAGTAGATCATTGGCTTGTCATAAACCGGTAAAAGATGCTTGTTAGTTACTTTAGTGAGGGGAAAAAGGCGGGAGCCTGTGCCACCTGCTAAGATTATGCCTCTCATATGTCTTACTCCTATTTCATGTTATTTCTAATTTCAAGATACTCGCAAAGGGCTTCGTTCCATGGTCTCATGGGCGAAGTTTTTGTATTTCTCAGGATGGAGTACTTAGGACGTTTTGCTTTTCGGGGGAATTCATCAGTAGAACAGGGCACTACATTTTCAATTGTAGCCCTTGCAAGTTCATACCATGAACATGATCCTTCATTAGTTATATGGTAGATTCCCGGGGGAAGTCTAATAATTTCGGGAGTTTTTCGGGCAAGGTCTAAAGTAAAGGTAGGTTTTCCAAACTGATCATTTACAACCTTAACCGTTTGCATTTCGCTTGAAAGCTTGATCATTGTTTCAATAAAATTTTTTCCATGAAGCCCAAAGAGCCAGGAAGTACGAATTATCCGATAATCTTTCATGTTTTCAATGATGTTTTTCTCCCCAAGAAGTTTGGATTCACCATAAACATTAATTGGATTTGTCACATCGGATTCCACATATTCATTCCTGGAACCATCAAAAACGTAATCCGTGCTGTAATGTACAAGGGTTGCTCCTACACTGGAACAGCTCTTTGCAATATATTCGAGAGCTTTGCCATTGACATTAAATGCAAGATCCTGGTTATCTTCACAACCGTCCACATTGGTATATGCAGCAGCGCTAATCACAACATCAGGTCTTATATCCTCTATAGTAGAGTTAACCTGGGCTTCATCTGTGATATCCAGTTCCGAATGTGTCAATTTAACGGCATCAGGAAAGAATGTGCTGAGGTCTTTTCCCAGCATCCCGCCTGCTCCGAGAATTAGTGTTTTAATTTCTCCCACCACCACTTGTTTTGCATATACCATTTTACAGTTAACTCAAGAGCTTCCTCAAAAGAATATTCCGGCCTCCAGCCGAGTGCCATTAATTTAGAACAATCAAGAGAATACCTGAAATCGTGACCTGGCCGGTCTTTAACATACTCTATCATGGACTCATCTTTTCCAAGTAACTCCAGGATTTTGGATGTAATCTCAATATTAGTCTTTTCATTCCCACCGCCTACATTGTATATCTCGCCTGCAGTACCTTGGTGTAGAATAAAGTCAATAGCTTTACAGTGGTCGAGGACATAGATCCAGTCCCGTACATTAGTTCCGGTTCCATATACGGGTACCTTCTTATTTTCAAGGATATTCGTAGCAAAAAGTGGGATAAGTTTTTCAGGGTACTGATAGGGTCCGTAATTATTGGTACACCTTGTGATTATAACAGGGAAGTCGTAAGTTATATAATATGATTGTGCAAGAAGATCAGACCCAGCCTTGCTTGACGAGTACGGACTTGAAGGGGTTAATATGTCAGTCTCTTTGAAAGAACCTGATTTTATGCTTCCGTATACTTCATCAGTTGAAACGTGAATAAACCTTTCGATTTTAGATTCAAGTGCACTTTGAAGGAGTGTATGAGTACCCAGAACATTTGTCTTTACAAAAACCGATCCGTCTTCAATTGAACGGTCAACGTGACTTTCCGCAGCAAAATGAACCACATGATCAACATTTTTCATAACTTCATGAACTAAATGGGGATCGCAAATATCTCCCCTGATAAATGAGTAATTTGGATTGTTTTCAACTTCTTTGAGGTTATCCAAATTTCCCGCATAAGTTAGTTTATCCAGATTGATTATTTTGTAATCCGGATATTTTTTTACCATATGGTGGATAAAATTGCTTCCGATAAAACCACAGCCGCCTGTAACCAGGAGTTTCAAGTTATCACGTCCTTTTTAACCGTGTTTTAGACCTGGAGTAAGGCCCCAATCATAAGGAATCTGGTCCGTGTCAGGAGGTAGTCTGAACTCATCGGGTTCAGAATAGTTATACGGCTCGGTCGGAACACTCAGGAAATATGCGGTTTCGGTCCCAATTCCCTTGAATCCGTGATAAACAAGTGGAGGGACACTTACAAGTACAGGATTTTTATCTCCTACGAAGAGTTCCATGATGTTTCCATAAGTAGGTGAATCCTCTCTGGAGTCGTATAGCACTACTTTCATCATACCACGGATACATGTAAAATTGTCAGTTTGTATTTTATGATAATGCCAGCCTTTAACAACTCCCGGATAAGCAGTTGTCATATAGACCTGACCGAATTTTTCGAATATATCATCATCATTCCGCAATATTTCCATGAGCCAACCCCTTTCGTCAGGGATAACCCTCAAGGTTTTCAACTTTACTCCTTCGATTGCTTTCATTTCATCACTCAATTATCTGTGCTTTAATAAAATTATTTTCACTTAATTTTCAAACTCCATTTAATTTTTTCTACATCTCGTTGCATCAAATGGGCAGCCTAAGCAAGAGCATCAAATCAAAATCAAAAGCATGTTAAATATCTTCATAAAGAATCCAACTACATTAGGACTGATCCTTCAATGAGAATTAATTATATTCTCCATGGGTAGTCTGCTTTACTTGCTGGTAAGGCTATATGGAATCTATTATTGCTCATATTTTTAGAACTATAAATAAATTTTGATATGGCTGTTTATACCTGTTTATTTTAGTTAGTCTAAATGAAGAAATCTTATAAAACGATTCCTTTTTTAGCGACTATCAAATTATTTCAAACTGTAAAGATTTTAATGCAAAACTCCGAATAAAATTACGTATTTCGGAACCATTAATTTTATGTAATGGAATCACGCTGAATTTCATTACCATAATTTGGAACTGAAACCTTAATTGCTTACAATAATAAAGGAAGGAAGTAGGGTCTGTAGGAGCAAAGCTGATTTACTCCAATAATACAATCCAGCATGCCGGCATTATAATTGGGATTGTTGGGAATCCCTCAGTTGGCGGACATAGTCATAAACACTTCTCGAAGGATGACAATGGTTACTTTGGAAGAATTGGGCATATAAATAATGTTAGTGCAGTTACGGCAGCCTGTATGATGATGAGAAAGGAGGTCTTTGAAGAAGTTGGTGGCTTTGATGAAACTAATCTTGCAATTGCTTTTAATGATGTTGACCTTTGTTTGAAGATTAGAGAAAAAGGATATCTGAGAGTTTATACCCCATATGCGGAATTATACCATCATGAATCGTTGAGCAGAGGTTTTGAAGACACACCTGAAAAACAGAAAAGATTTTCAAGGGAAGTTGAATATATTAGACAAAAATGGGGAAAAGTGATTAATGAAGGGGATCCTTATTATAATCCAAACCTTACCTTGGAGAAAGAAGACTTCTCGATAAAAGTATAATGTTTTAGTAAAATTTTTAAAATCAAACCTAAATCGTTATTTTTTCCAATTGCTGCTTTCAAAATCATTTTTATTCATTGCGGAGTATCTCGATTGGCTTTTCTCTTTCAACATTATTTAAAATGGCTTCAAGATTTCTCTTTCGAGCAAGAGACGTGTAATCGTTCAAAATGGTGTCTTGTGCATTATTTCCTATTTTTGTTCTCAAATCCGGATTCGTAACAAGAGCTTTCAGCTTAGAATACCATTCTTCAGAGGTGTTTGCCAGGAAACCATTTTCTCCATCCTTTATCGCTGATGTAAATCCACCAACATCGCTTGCAATTGTAGGCACTGCCAGAAGTCCCGATTCTATAAATTTCAACTCACTTTTAGATTCGGTAAAAGGATTATTCAATTCCAGTGGCGCAAGATTGATGTCGAAAGTTTGAATCTGATATGGGAGGTCCTGCCACGGTACAAACGGCACTCTAATTATCTGATTTTCATGTTTTTTCAAATCTTCGCTTAAATCAAGATAACCTATGATTTTAAGAAACATATTCGGATTTTCCGAAAGTAAGCTAATCACAGCACTTTCACATTCGAGGAAATCTTTGTTGTGAGTTGGAGTACCACTCATATATCCTACAATTACATTTTTTTGTGGATGATGGGTTTTTTTGCTTTTTGCTTTCTCGGCCATTTCAATCATCAAATTACTGGCAGAATTACGGTTAACGAAAACTTTTGGATGAACTAGCTCTGCTTCTTTTTTGAGATAGTCGGTTGAAACAATTACGTAATCAGATAAGAGTAGAGTTTGACGATACTTTCTTAGTTCATTATAATATTTATCTTTCTCCGTTTCACCCATATCAGTCAAAGAATTTATATAAATAGGATCTAAATCAGGGTTAAAGACAAGGTCATCCGTATCAAAAATAATACACTTTCCTTCAGCCTTAACTCTGGATATAAACTCCTCAACGCTTTTATCGCAGGGTACCCTATGCAGGATAAAAACCTTATAAGTTGAAATGACGTTATTAAGCTCTACTTCGTTAAAAGTTTTAATGTCACTGTTGATTCCCAGAACTTTGAGTTGTTCAGATTGGTGTTCACAGCGGTATCTCATTGAATCTCCCGGGCACCCACTAATGAACAAGAAAGTTTTTAATTCGTTTTTTGTGCTGAGTAAATTTAGAGTAAAAATATGGCTTTGTCTCCCATATTCTTTCAATTTGATGTAAAAAATCCTGATACCTTCTTTCCTGAGGATTTTAATACCGCTCAAAAAAAGATTAAATGTATTTTCAATTCTTGTTTTTGAGGGCAGAGATATTTTATTATTTTTTATAGGAAGGCTCATATTAAACACGATAATTTATTTATCTGATTCTTTAAGCTGGATTAATTAAATTTTGAAATGTCATTAATGTAACTTAATTACTTTTTTATAGACTTCAGCTAATTTCTTTTCTGAATTTTCCCAGGAATATTTTTTTGCTAATTCAAGCGCGTTTTTTCCCAGGTTTTCTCTTATGTTTTCATTTGTTATTAAGAATTGCATTTTTTCAGCAAGCTCTTCAGGTTTTCCGGCTTTGAGGATTAAAGCGTTTTTTTCATGAACAAAAATAGATGATATCCCGCCTACGTCAGTAGTTATAATAGGTAGACCTGCAGACGCTGCTTCCATTAAAGTTAAAGGCAATCCTTCCCAGAGAGAGGGTAATACAAAAATATCCGATTTTAAGTAGTAATCGACCAGGTTTTGTTCATTGACTTTTCCAGTGAAAATAAAGAGATTTTGTACGTCCATTTCCTTAGCTAGACTTAAAAGTCTGTTTTTTTCTTTTCCTTCACCCACTATTATTACTTCAAAATTATTATTGTTATTATTATTGTTATTATTATTGTTATTATTATTGTTATTATTATTGTTATTATTATTGTTATTATTATTGTTATTATCGTTTTTATGGTTGTTATTCCCATTAGCAATATTATTTCTCAATAAATATGTTGCTTTTATTAAATCATCAATACCTTTTTGTTTTTCTAACCTGCCTACAAAAAGAAATCTGATTTTTTTTGAGTTTTTTTCGAAATGTTTTCTCTCGAATTTATGGATGTCAACTCCATTGGGGATGTAAACTCCATTATCGAATTTTGCACTTTTAAGACTCCTAAGTCCATTTTCGTCCACAGTAATTATTCTCTTAAAACCGGAATAACGCAAAAAAAACTTTTCCGCTCCTCTCTTAAAAGCTGAGTATTGTTTATCGTTAAAGCTTATTCCATGGCAGGTGTTAACTAACGGTATCCTGTAAAATTTAGCTGCAAAAGAAATAAAAAAACCCATATCAGCAGAATGGGAATGGATTAAATCGGGTTTTAACATTCTTATTTTTCCGAATCCCCAAAAAAATAAAAAAAACAGTGATATCAACCTCCGAGGAGTAATTTTGTCCAGGTTTGCCGAACTATCTTTTAGTCCGAATTTTAATACTTCTTCATTTTGAGCAATTTCATCACAGTTAGAAGTTAAGACGTATACCGTATGACCTGATTTTGTTTGCTGCTCTTTCAGATTGTGGACAACATACGCGTCTCCTCCGATCATGGGATAGTACTTCTTTGTAAGGTGTAAGATTCTCATATAATTCCCGGATGTGAACAAAAACAAAGTCTGTTTGTCTTTAAATGCTATTCATTTCCATATATAGTAAAAGAAGCTGTTCGGAGATAGCATCCCAGCTATACATTTTAATTTTCTTACCCATAAAAACAGTCATCTCAGCACAACTTTTGTTATTTTCAAGTAGTTTATTTATTCCATCTGCGATTTCTTTACTTCCAAGTTCAACTACAAAACCATCCTCTCCGTCATTTACAAGTCCCTGCGCTGCATTGTACTTTTCCCTTACAGTTACCACCGGCACACCACAAGCAAATGCCTCGATAACAACCATCCCGAAACCTTCCCTGCTTGATGGCAATACAAGAGTTCTGGAAGCCTTAATTTTTCCGATAAGTGCTTCATATTTCTGGAAACCTGCAAATTTGACATTTGCACAAATATCCAGCTTCTTTGCAAGTTCCATTAGCGATGCCTTTTCAGGCCCGTCACCTACAATGCAGCATTTTATATCCGGAAATTCAGTTTTAAGAAGAGATACTGCTTTAAGAAGTGCATCTACGTTTTTTTCCTTAATTAACCTCCCGGCAAAAATAACGTCATAAATTTTTCCATTAAAACCGGGCGGAGTCAGGCAGTCTGCAGAAAGCTGGCTGCCTTCCGGTTCAATCCTGGAGATGAGCTCGATATCTACCCCATTTGGAACAACAGTAATATTTTTTTTAGAAATACCCAATAACTCAAGTCTATTTTTAGTCCAATCCGAAACTACAACATTTTTTCCTGAGATTTTAGAAACCGCTTTTTCAATTACTTTTCCAAAGAAACCTGCCTTTCCCATATATTCATACCAGTAGTCCCCCCATACTTCGTGCCAGGTGAACACTGAGGGGGTCTGCCTAAGTAGTGAAACTGCTTTTACGGAAAAAATGGAAAAATATGGGAAAACACTCACATCGATGAGGTCGAACCTTTCTCGTAAAAGAGCAGGAAATAATTTAAAAGCAAAAATAAGGGCTTCTGAGATTGAACGTCTGCCGTTCACATAAAGATCACGAGCTTTGCACACACCGTGAAGGGTCAGATTTTCATACTTAATAATATCTTCCCCTTCCCACCATTTGACCCCGAAAACATGCACCTCGTGCCCCCTGGCAGAGAGCCGCTTCCCTAACTCATAATTACGCATCTCTGCACCTCCTTTAACCCATGGATAAATAGCGTCGTATACGAAAGCGATTTTCATTTTACCACTCTTACGAGTCTGTATCGACTTCCAGAAGCATGACACTTACAAAGATTGCAGAAAACATAAGCTGGAGTCCCACTGCAGCAAGCACCATTGAAATTACTGCAGACTCGATTTCT
>JAUPKV010000648.1 GCA_030837265.1 Methanobacteriota archaeon | reverse complement strand
TTTTTTTCTATTAAACTTGGAGTAAGCTCAAACGCAGGAGGTGGACGTACTTCAATTTCTATTTGGCTACCTTTAAAATGCTGAATGATGGGTGATGCTAAAATAAAAATTATAATTAGAGTTACAAAAGTTAGTGGTGTTGCGCTTTTATTCCAATCAATTGAAAAAAAACTGCCTGCGAAAAGCTCACTTGTCTTAGATGGTAATAAAGTTAAAAGCTCACTTGCCTGAAAAGGTAATAAAATTCCAAAAAGGGAAGATACAAGTATTAAAAATGAGGCCCTCTTAAACCAGGTATGTGAGGGTGAATCCAACCACCATTTCCAGATTGAAGGTCTTACTTTGTTATTCCATATATTGTCAAGGATTTTGCTAGCAGATTTCTCTATATTAGGGTCTGGAGTTAAATTTCTACATTTCTTTAAATAATCAATTGCTGTAAAGTGATCATTGATTTTGTAATAAAAACAGCCCAAGAAATAATAGTTATAGGCTATAATCTTTGGACTTTCTAATTTGGTTAACAGTGGGTTAATTATTTCTAGCAGCTTCACCATCAATTTCTCACTTATATTAAAATAAATTAGAGTTCTTTTTATAAGTTTTAGTAAATCTATAATTAAACTTTTGAATCCACAAGGAATTATTTTTAAGTTAGTATCACACGCTTGAAAACTGCACGTATCTATCTTTTCAAGTTCTCTTATGATCGCGAGTACCATATCCTGATACTTTTTTTCTTCCGATGCAAATTCTAATTCTGCCATTAAGTACTTTGCATAAGAATCCCATAGAAGGTATGCTGGATTCCTTAAATCTAAAGAAATAGCTTTTTTAAAATACCTTATTGATGTAGTATAATCCTGCTCTTCAATTTTGATCTTACCTTTTAGACTTAAAGAGACTGCGTTTTCTTTGTCTATTAAAAGAGCGCTTTCTGCATACTTCACAGCATTTTTAATATCTCCAAACATCAAATGATATTCTGCCAAGATATTACATATTTCAGCATCTTTGGGATCAAGTCTCAGAGCTTGTTCAAACGCTTTTTGACATTCAAAATATTTCTTTAGATTACGAAGAGCTAAACCTTTATTTTTCCACGTATGTGAATTTTTAGATCCAATGGTTGTTGCATTTTCATATGCTTTCAAAGCATAGCTATAAATTCCCAATCTGAAATAAAAATCACCTTTATTGCTCCATGCGTCTACATTTTTTGGGTCTATTTTTATTTCTTTTTCAATAATTTCTAAAGCCTCTTCATACCTCTTGACGCTCATCAGGATAAGCATCTTAATTTTCCGCACAAGTTGATCTTCAGGTTCAATTTCTATTATTTTTTTAAGTGATTCCTGCATTTCTTTGTGCCTATCAAGGTCGTTTAGAGCATTTCCTTTACCAATCCATGCACGTACGTTATTTGGCTCAATTTCTGTTGCCTTTTGAAATGCCTCTAGAGCCTCTTCGTGTCTTTTAAGATCACCTAAGGAGTTTCCTTTATCGACCCATAAAAGTGAGTTTTCTGGCTCAATTTCTGTTGCCTTTTGAAATGCTTCCAGAGCCTCTTCGTACCTATTTAGATCGCTTAGAACTTTCCCTTTAATGTTCCATGCGTACGCATTTTTTGGCTCAATTTCCGTTGCCTTTTCAACTGCTTCCAGAGCCTCTTCGTGTCTGTCAAGAATATCTAAGTAAATTCCTTTAGCGGTCCATGAAAGTGCATTTTCTGGCTCAACTTCTGTTGCCTTTTGAAATGCTTTTAGAGCTTCTTCGTACCTATTTAGATCGCTTAGAGCTTTCCCTTTAATATTCCATGTATCTACGTTTTCTGGCCCAATTTCGGTTGCCTTTTCAACTGCTTCTAACGACTCTTTATATTTATTAAGCCTATTAAGAGCAATAGATCTGCCGACCCATGCATATGCATTTTTTGGCTCAATTTCTATTGCCTCTTGAAATGTATCCAGAGCCTCTTCGTGTCTGTTAAGGTTATTTAGAGATTTCCCTTTACCAATCCACGTGTCTGCATTTTTTGGTTCAATTTCTATTGCCTTTTGAAATGTTTCCAGAGCCTCTGCGTACCTTTTAAGATCGCTTAGAGCTTTCCCTTTACCAATCCATGCATCTACATTTCTTGGCTCAATTTCTATTGCCTTTTGAAATGTTTTCAGAGCCTCTGCGTACCTTTTAAGATCGCTTAGAGCTTTCCCTTTACCGATCCACTCATCTGCGTCTTTCTTATCACTCATGTTGTTATTTTAGTCAGGATCAATCAATATCAAACTATCGAAATTAAATCATTGGAGGTGGAAGGTGACAGATTTTACGCAAAATTGGGGGTGGTGCTCTTGTTTTAGTTGAGGTATTTGTTTTTGGTTGGCGGGAACTGTCACTGACAGTAAAGAACGTAAATAATATTGTCTTTAAGTCCCCTTTACAAAAGTAAATCTCAATTCTTTCAAGGGAAAGAGCTTCAAAAGCTTATACTCCGGGGTTCAGGGAATGGAGGAAAGGAAGAAAAAAGGCAGGGGTTGGGAAAAGAAAGGGGATAAAGAACATTTTTTAGCCAATAAATTTCAAACTCTACAATGAGAATAAATACAATTTATATGGAAGTACTGCCATTAGAGATTTAATTAAATATACAGGGTTACATCTCATTGCATTCATAGGCATAATGGGCATTGGAACCATAATTTTAAACCTCCTTTATTCTAAATTATTAGGAGGAATGCTGAAAATGCTTCTAGAAAAAATAACAGTGGAAAGCATCCTTGGTACAGGGGGTTTAGAAGAGCTTTCCTTTGTAATATATGCCGTGAATTATGAGATTCCTGTACCAAAGACGCGAGAGGGTTCAAATCCCTCCCCCTGCTATTCTCTTTCTTAAATATACTGGTATCTACATTTATACAAAGTAATTCTCTTCTCCTTCCAGATATGACCATCCTTTTCGTTAGTGCTTTTCAAAACTCTTCTTTTTATAGAACCTTCAACTTACAAATCCATTAAGTATATATATTTCATTATACTGAGTTCAGGAACCTGAATTTTTTCTCATACTTCATATTATTTGATATCGGACAGGAGACTTACTTTTGGGAACAATTAGCGAAAAGATATTATCCAGGGCAGCGGGAACAGAGGCAAAAGCAAACGATTTTGTTATGGCAGATATCGATTATGCAATGGCGCATGACGGCACCTCAGTGCTTGCAGTTAATGCTTTTAAGGAAATGGAAATGAAAAA
>JAUPKV010000647.1 GCA_030837265.1 Methanobacteriota archaeon | reverse complement strand
ATGTAATGCTTTCCCTGGCGGCATTCCTGACGAGATATGGAGGGGTGGCAACGATCACACAAAGCCTTGCCCTGGGGATCACGGTATCAAATTCGAAAAAGTAAATTGAGCAATGTTTTTTATATAACGAGCTGATAATAACTAATTAAAATAGCAACTTTATTCTATTTTGTAGCTGCGGAGGAACCATTTGTGGCTAAGCCAATTGAACTTGGTCTTGTATTAGAAGGTGAAGACGCCAGGGAATTCTGGGAAAACGAGAAGAAGCCTGCAACCAAACAACAAATAGAAATGTTTAAACGGGCAAGGAAACTTGCAAGTACAGTCAGGTTGTAAGTGTGCCGCAAAGAATACCGGATCAAGAATTTATTACTTATTCACTTTCCAAGAGAAACGATGTTACCTCTTTTTGCTGTGAAAACCCCGATCTGAACGATTTTTTAATAAACGATGCTTTGATAAATCAAGAACAGCTAATCAACAAGACCTATGTCTGTTATTATCAGGAACAATTGGTAGGATATTTCACTTTAACTACTGATACCATACAAGTAAAATCAATCGATAAGTCAGATTGTGTAGACGAGTTCCCATATTCAAAATACCCTGCCTTGAAACTTGCAAGATTAGCCACACACGAAAGTTTTGCAGGCAGGGGAGTGGGGTCATACATGCTGCACATTGCAATATATTTGACTCAAAAAGTATCGAATATCGCCGGATGCAGATACATCACAGTTGACTCAAAACCACAATCAGTGGGTTTTTACATAAAGCACGGTTTCAAACTTGTTAAAGGGTCGAGCAAGAAGGAGTATCCAATGCTTTATTTGAACATGCAGCCAATTATTGAAGAGCTTGAGCCAACAGAATCTCTGGATCCATTTGTGTAACCACTTTTCTATTACATTCAACTTTCCTTTATAGTCATTTACGCAAGGAATTACACTTGAAATCCGCAGATTTTTCACAAGCCTTGTGATGAATTTACAGGCATTCCAGATCCGATGCTTTAGACACCAAAAAGCCAAAATAATTCCGCATTAATACCGCAAAAACCGCAATAATTCCGCATTAATCCTCAAAATTAGAAGATTGATAAGTTTGTGAAAAGGAGAAAACAATCCAAACGGGATAATGGGGACATAAAGGAGACATAAAGGAGACATAAAGGAGACATAAAGGAGACATAAAGACGACAAAGACGCCACAAAGACGCCATAATCACGCAAAAGACTTCGCAATCAAATCTGTTAAAAGTCATAATCAAGCCAATTGAACCCGAAATAAAATGAAATTACAACTCTGCAAAGACGCCACAAATAAATAACGCCGCAATCAGGAAATCGAAAATTAGATATAAATATTTTATAAACCGCATAAGCCGCACTAAAAAAAACAGAAAAATAAGGAACCTGGTGAAATGAAGTTTCAGAAACTCCTAAAATCCGGATAATCAGAAAAATCGATTGCAGCCTGAGTTGCAGCCTGAGTTACGGCCTGAGTTACGGCCTGAGTTACGGCCTGAGTTACGGCCTGAGTTACGGCTAGAGTCACGGCTAGAGTCTCAGCTTAAATTGATTATCAATTCAACACCACTTAGCAGAACAAGTAACCGAACAAGTAACCGAACAAGTAACCGACCAAGTAACCGACCAAGCCATCGATCCAGTCATCGACCCAGTCACATGACAAGGTTCAAAGATTGTTACTGTTCACTCAAAGATGGAGAAAACCCCCCGCTGACCTTCGCAGCATTTTGAATGTTCAACACCGATCTACCTAAAGGGATAACTAAGAAGAACCTTATTCACCCTTCACTCAATGCAGAACTAATTGAAATGACGATTCCTGAAAGGAACATGCTTTACAATCTATGTTATGGGAACGCGTTCCAAAGGAACCTGGACTAATCTATGAGAGAATGGAGTGGTGAGATTGGCTAAAAAAGAATTTATTGGAATAGATGACAGAGGATTAGATGAAATAATTTACAGCCCAGTGTGCTTGTTTTGTAGACACTTCCATTTAAAAGGCCATGGGATTCATGAATGCGATGCTTTCCCTGATCGAATCCCTGACGAGATCTGGAGAGGCGACAACGATCACAAGAAGCCGTACCCTGGAGATCACGGCATAAGATTTGAGAAAGTAAATTGAGTAATGTTTTTTAAAATGATAAAAGACTTAGCGTTACATAAAAGATGAGAGTGTAGAATGAGAATTTATATAAATAGTACTATTATTTGAACTTCTATTTTATGTCATGCTCTTCTTGTATCTTAATTTTTGTAGGCTAAGTTTAATGTTTAAGTGCTCTATTTTAATAAGTTGTTTTGTATGCATTAAGCTAAGATTGGACTATGTCTTCCTTCATTAAAAGAGAAAGCCTTGCCTTATCTGTTCATTTTGTAGTAAGATAGAAATCACACAATCACAAAGTATCTAAACTTTTAATACTTATTAACAACCTTGTGAAGGGAATACAGGATATGGATTCTAATGGTAAATGTAGAAAAAACCAGCAGCAGTATACTTAAAAAATTCTCACCCTCAGAACTGAAGGATTACGAGAAAAGAAAAATTGTTTTCTGGTATGACAGGGACAAAACTGCCTGGGACCTGGAAAAACAGGCTCCGGGAGAAGAACTTGAAGAAATAATAAAGGTCCTGGAAGCGAACGACATCAAATTCCATATCCTTGAAAATAACTATTTTGAAACCAAAAAACTCCTTGAAACCGAAGACTCAGAGTCAAATTACCTTATTTACTGCCCGGAAAGCGAAAGAGCACATGAACAGAACTGGCTTTTTGATATCCAGCTCTATTCTTCCAGATTTGAAAACAGTCGGATTTCAGATATCAAGAGTGAGTTTGAAATCGATGGGCATGAGCTTGATGATTTTTTCACGAAGTACGAGAAGTTCTTTGCCAACCAGAAAGAGAGGGTTCTGCCTTTAAAGAAGCTCTACCAGAAGGACTGGCGGGAAAAGGAGTTTATTCTGGGAATGCTGGCTGTTTTTTCAAAAACACAGGCCCTTGATTTCAAACTGATTGTACGGGACACCATGTTGAGATCCCTGGATGAAACTGAAAACTCGGTATGGGAGAATATATTAAAATTTGGGTTAGAGGCTAGCTTCTGGGAACTTGCAGAAGAAAATTTTGGGTTTTCAGCAAAAAACCCTACCCTTAAAAAGCTTTTCTTGAGTTTCCTTATCACACACATAAACAAATACTCAGAAATTTCCCTGCAAGGTTATGACAAATATGTTAACCGGAAAGAAAACGAGTGCCAGGTCTTCCTTAAGCACTGGATGGACAGCTCACGCGATTCCGAGATTTTTGAGAAATACACAAGGGATATATTTGCAGAAAAGGGACAGGATTTAGAAAAGAGCCTGCAGGCAGAGCTTGATAAATGTGATGTGCAGACATACCTTGAATCCGAAGCCGTGGAGATCTTTGACAGGGTTATAATACTTCACATACTCAAATCCCTTAACAGTTCTGTAGATTCGACGGAAGAAGACTTTAAAAATTACCTTTCGTGGATCGACACCCGCCGGACAAAACACTGGTTTTCCGAATATGAGAACATTTACAATGCACTTGAATATGCGGTTAAGCTCTTCCGGTTTTCCAGGGAATATTATGAGAATCCAAAAGCAGCTGACGCACTTAAGAATACGCGAAGTTTGTATGAGTTGCTCAAAGCGTATGCTGAGAACTACTATCAGATCGATTACCTGTACCGGAAATTCTACTATTACTATGATAAAGAACAAGAAAAGGACATCCTTAAGAAAAGCCTAAGGCCTCAGGTCGAAAACCTTTACACTAACAAGCTTCTCGGAAAACTGTTATTGAAATGGAGCAACCTTATTGATTCCGAGCTTAATGGGAAGTGGAAAATTGAGCTTGCAGACAGCCAGAAGGACTTCTACAAACGGTACGTAAACAGGATTCTGCAAAAAGATGACAGGAGTAGAGTTGCAGTTGTTATTTCCGATGCGCTGCGCTATGAAGCAGCTGTCGAGCTCTTCGAAACCCTAAACAAAGATACATTAGGGCTTGCTGATCTCAGCTACATGACAGGAATCTTACCCTCATACACTAAACTCGGAATGGCAAGTTTACTCCCTCACAACTCACTGGAATACAGAGGAAAAGAAATATTTGTGGACGGCACGAGTTCCGAAGGGCTTGAAAAGAGGAACAAAATCCTGCAGAGTAAATGTGAAGACGCACTTGCACTAAACTATGAAGACTTCATTAAATTTAGCCGAGAAGAGGCAAGAGAACTGATCAAGGGAAAAAGAGTCCTTTACATATATCACAATAAGATAGATTCAACCGGGGATAAGCAGTCATCGGAAAATGGCGTGTTCAATGCTGTCGAAGAAACAATATTTGAAATAAAGAAGCTAATCAAGCATCTGAGTGATACTCTAAACACCACAAATGTAATTGTCACAGCAGACCACGGTTTTCTGTACAGAAGAGATGATATGGAAAATGTGGATAAGGTAGAGACTTCATTCTTTGACAAAACTCGCATAATTGACACCACAAAGAGATTTATCCTGAGTGAACAGGAGCTTGCACCGGACAATTCACTGGATAATCTACACACCTTTGATGTGCGCCATATGCTCGGGCAGCAACACTCTCCCCTTTTTGCCTATATACCAAAAGTTGATCTAAGGTTTAAACTTCAAGGAGGTGGGCTCAATTTCGTACACGGTGGAGCCTCTCCTCAGGAGATTGTCATTCCAGTTCTGACATATACGCATCGGAGGAATGAAAAGGCCCTTGAAAAGAAAGGCATCAAACACGGCAAGGTCGATGTCTCGGTAATAAATGACAGGAAAAAGATCACAAGCAGCAAGTTTAAAGTAAAGATTTTCCAGACCGAGAAAGTAACCGACAAAATGAAATCCCGTACCTTTAGAGTTTCTCTATGGGATATTGAAGGTGGACAGGAAAAAATGGTCAGTGACGAAAAAACCGTTATCGCCAATAACGAATCCGAAGAGCCTGAAGAAAGGCAGTATAATGTGACGCTGACCCTCGGGAATAATCTCGAAAACAAAAAATATTACCTCAGACTAATCGATGATGATCCAGCTGAAATCAAAGATATTGCCCGTATTCCATTCGAACTTGACCTTTTGATCGGTGACTTTGACGACTTCTAATTGGAAATCTAATTGAAAAAATGATCAGGCAACAAACTTCTGGATACCAAAAAGTGTATAGGGCAATTGTAATTATTGATAGAAAATAGAGATATTGTGGCAGGAGCAGGATAAAAATGACTGAAGAAGCACTTGAGACAGCAAGTCTCGAAACCGATAGAAAGTTAAACCAATACTTTTCCGGCAGGGTTGTGAGAAAAGACCTTACAAAACTACTAAAGGTCGGGCACAACGTCCCTGTTTACGTGCTGGAATACCTGCTTGGCTCCTATTGTGCAGACGATGACGAGGATGTTATCAATGAAGGCGTCCAGAAGGTCAAAAATATCCTGTCCCAGAACTACGTGAGGCCTGATGAAGCTGAAAAGATCAAATCCAGGATCAGGGAGACTGGCTACTATACCATTATTGATAAGATCACAGTCATTCTCAACGAAAAGAGGGACATCTATGTAGCCTCCTTTTCAAATCTCGGGCTCAATAACATTGAGATAGACTCTGATTATGTCATAAAATACGATAAGCTTCTCGGCGGCGGGATCTGGTGCATGATCAAGATGGAGTACTCCACAGAATCAGCTTCTTCACCATTTATTATCTCCAGCTTAAAACCCATCCAAATCCCGAATATGAACATCCAGGAGGTCCTGGCAGAAAGGAAAAACTTTACTAAAGATGAATGGATCGATGTCTTGATGAGAAGCATCGGGATGGAGCCCACCCAGCTTGAAACTCCCATCAAATGGCACATGCTCGAAAGGCTCGTTCCTCTTGTAGAAAATAACTATAACCTTTGCGAACTTGGCCCGAAAAGTACAGGAAAATCTCATGTTTACAAGGAAATTTCCCCAAACACCATCCTGATTTCCGGAGGGCAAACCACTGTTGCAAACCTCTTCTACAACATGTCCACCCGACAGGTAGGGCTTGTGGGGTATTGGGATGTAGTGGCATTTGATGAAGTTGCAGGAATTCGTTTCAAGGACAAAGATGGAATCCAGATACTCAAAGACTACATGGCCTCAGGCTCTTTTGCAAGGGGAAAAGAACAAAAGAATGCAAATGCGTCCATTGTTTTTGTTGGTAATGTCAACCAGAGCGTAGAATCCTTATTGAAGACTTCAAACCTCTTTTCACCTTTCCCGGAAGCTATGAACAGCGATACCGCTTTTTT
>JAUPKV010000646.1 GCA_030837265.1 Methanobacteriota archaeon | reverse complement strand
ATAATAATTTAATATTTATGAGTTAAACACTTGATTATTTTTTATGAATAATAGTTATAAATTTAGTTATTGAGCTGTAATTTGAAGTTATTTTTTATATATGGGCTTCCTAAAATTTTAGGGAAACTAATATATATGTTTAAGATCTTATAATACTTTACTTAAATAAAATATATTAACAGAGGTGCATTTTATGACAAAAGATGAATCACACAGATCAGGAGCAGCTTGTGGGACATCAAAAAATAAAGCCCCAGCAGCAGATAAATCTGCCAAGAAAGAAACAAAATCATCTAAGCCAGGAAAAAAAGGAAAATAATCAAGATAAACAATTAAGCAGTGGCTTATCAGTTAAACCGACACCCAAAGAAAATGTGCATTAAAAGCGAAAACTGATTAGCTACTGCCCCTAAACCAGACATCCAGGTTGCCTATGCTCTGTAGCATGGGCAGCTATCAAAAAACCAAAAAACTAATTTTAAATCTTTTCTCTGTCTTTTTTACACATTCGGTCCCTTATGACCCCTTTTAGCCTTCAGTCCTGGCTATATTCCGACCTACTTCAATTCTCTCGGCTGCTTATGTTCAGGAATTATCGGCAGGCTCGTTGTATTGATTAGAATGGGACTTTTGATATCCTTAGCCCTCTCAATCACTAACTCTTTTCCTTTCTGCGTAAGGGCGAATAGAGGTATAGCAGCCGCCACCTGGACCAGGGGCTTTGCGAGTTCTCTTATGTATTTGGAAGCACAACTTATTACAATATCCGAATTTTCAAGAATACCCTCTGCTCCCTCTTTGCTGACGCCTGTAACATGTACGGCAATTATTATCAGATCAAGTCCGAGTTCTGATTCGAGTTTCCTGAGTTTTTTTGCAGTTTTTGAATCAGCTGTAGTTACTGCGATCTTTTCGTATCCGAGTTCTGCTGCCTTCCTAACTCCGCCGGCAGGGTCGATAGCTGCAGTTGATGGGTCGAGCACGGTTCCGCCGAGTTTTTGAATTCCTTCTATTACTTCCTTAACCGGCTCCGTCTCGATAAGGCCTGACATTCTGCCTCCGATGCTCTGGACAAGGAAAGGGTTGCTGGCAATCAGTTCCTGCACCGTCACAGGCAGGTTACAGTTGTCTCAAGAAAACCGTTTCTCAGGCCGGACATCATAATCTCGGAGGCTCCGAAAGCCACATAAGTATCAACGTCCGGCGCCGGGCTGTAAACATGCCTAAATCGCTGATCCGGATCTCCATATTCTTTTTTACTTCTTCCGGAGTAATGTCCTGGACTCCTCTAAGCTTGGCAAAAAGAGGGCACCATTTAACTTCAGGTTCTCCGACTTCCACAACCTTGCCGTCTTTTACGACTACTCTTGTTTTTCCCACCATTTCCATTACATGAGGCATATGAACACTCCTATCAATAAAAAGGCTAAACAAAATAGTACTACAAAATTAACCTGAAATCACTCTACTATGTTAATCAATGAGTATTTTGTGGTAGAGGTTGGATGTTAACTCAATATAAGCGAAAAAAGAGGAGGACTTAAAGTCCTGCTCTGTCAACTATTGTGTCTGCAACTTGCTTTGCATCCTTGAACGGAAAATCCTCTGCAGTGAGTAATTTGCCTGCTTCTCCTGCAGTAACTTCGAGGTCTCCTGCTTTGCATGTAGTATCTGCACCTGCAGGGAAGGCGGCAAGCAATTCCTGGGGTGTGTTTATTGGAAACTTTGCACCTTTTAGAGCTCCAACAATCTGTCCGTGAATCTCATCTCTTACAGTCACTTTTTATTCCTCTGATTTCTTTTTTTCGTTTCTATCTCTTTGTTAATTCCTACTTGGTAAGCTCCGAAGAGATATTAAACAAGCAATATTGTTTAGTCATTGATATATACTTAATCGGCATTAAAATGTAGTTAATACATTCAAATATTTAACAATCCTGCTCTATCCAATATTTTCAAATGTCTGGCTAACAAAAGAGATATATATAACTAGTGACATTTTGGCTTTGCTTCTTGCGCAGTCTGAAAACGTAACCAACTGCAAAATGGGCTCGTGGTCTAGTCGGTTATGACATCGCCTTTACACGGCGGGGATCCTGAGTTCGAATCTCAGCGGGCCCACTAAATTCTTTTTCTGAATTAGAGGTTTTAAATACCTCCTTTTCTAATGCTTCAACTCTCGCTTCAAGATCGGATTTTACTTCTGGTTGCACAACTTTAATTTCACCGTTAAACTCTTCGTCCAAAGAGATTAAATACAAAGGTTTGCCATTGTATTCAGTTTTAAAAACGTAGGCGGTTTCTCCAGCAATGCTAACTTCCGATTGCGGCAACCTTATTAATGGGTATGAAATTTCTGGTTTTGCTTGTTGTTTTGTGATCTTGGATCTTCCTAAAATCTTCATTATTCCCTCTCCATTATACTAAGTAATGGTTGTTTAACCTTATACAACTTTTTATTTTCACGTTATTTAGTGGTGATTAAGGAATATAAATCAAATTTATCTCGCCCCATCAAAACATTATCAAGTCCTTTTAAAAAACCGTGATCCTTGTCATTTCACTGAATTTTCGTGGGAGGCACCGCACTTATGGAATTAAAGAGAAATGCCATGAGTATTAATATAGGTCCTGCGATGCGATATATAGCCGTTTTAAATGAAATTAGTATTGCTATATCATACTCGCAGTCATTGTCTCAAATCGTCTCAACTAAAATTCACAAAATTGAAGATGAATTTTATTTCAATTTTTCATATTTCTCCTTGGGACACTGGGACAGGTGAGACAGTGTATCTGTACAAGAGTTCTGTCTATCTGTCCAAGCAAATTCATACTACTCTAAAAGTATGAATAAGTAATCTTAAAACAGAATTCAACTTTTACTTGGACATCAGGACGGCATTACATTAACGTGGGTCATAGAATTAATGGAAGGCACTCCCATGCTGCAATGAAGTTGCCATTTGGGAGTATGGCTCATACTCATTTAAAGAAATAATGGAAATGCGCATAAAAGGTTTTGCAGCATATCTAAATCAAATTAGAAATTTTAAATTAAAATTCTAAGATGCATTTCTGTCAGCCTGTAAAGCTGTTCCTGTTTATAGCCATCTAATCTTAAGTTTCTTCAATTGTATCTTCCTTCTCTGTGCCTTTCTCAGCTGCCTGAAGCTGCAAGTGCAGGATAATAGTAACATCCTTTCCCTTATTCGGAATACCTACAGAAGAAGGAACGCCCCATGAATCAACACGACAGGTAAATACCTGATCATCTGGGTTAATAGATACAGAAGACCCTGTAAACTCTTCAACACCTCTAAATTCCCTTAACTTCTGTATTCCTTCTATCTCTTTGTGTCCTATTATCACTGTGCAGTATTTTCCTGCGTTTCCGGTTCCCACGCCCACAGGATAACCTTTACTATCAACAATCCTAAAAAAGATGATACCAGTTGGATCTAAATGTGTTGTCAGTCTCTTGCGCTGTTTGGGCCATAATTAAATGAAAATTTATTTAGTCTGTGGCTAAATATACTT
>JAUPKV010000645.1 GCA_030837265.1 Methanobacteriota archaeon | reverse complement strand
GATAGGAGGTTCTACTGACGCTGCAACCAGGATTGCAAAAGAAGCTGTGCTAGAGACGCTCCATACTCCAATGAATGGGCGGGAAAAGGAGATTCTTGAAGATGTAAATTATCTCGGGATCGGAAGTATGTGATTGGGCGGCAGCACCACAGCTCTTGCAGTGCGCGTGAAAACAGCTTACTGCCATACGGCTTCCCTGCCTGTTGCAGTGAATATCCAGTGCTGGGCGAACTGGCATGCTTCTGTTGTAATTGGTGGGGGGGATGAATAATGGAGTATCACTTGAGAACTCCTTTGAAGAGGGAGGATATAGAAAAGCTGAATGCTGGAGATGTAGTCTATATCTCTGGAGAAGTCCTGACTGCACGTGACGAAGCGCATGCCAGAATTCTCGAGATGAACGAAAAAGGCGAGACTCTGCCGTTTTCCCTGGAAGGAGCCGTAATCTATCACTGCGGCCCCCTGATGCAGCAGACCGGAAGTGGTTGGAAAGTTATATCTGCCGGCCCTACTACCAGCGGCAGGATGTCAAAAATGACGCCTTCCCTGCTAAAAGCATATGAAGTTCGGGCAATCATAGGGAAGGGAGGAATGAAAGGTATTGTTTCAGCATTCGAAAACGGATCTGTTTACCTGGCTTATACGGGTGGATGCGCGGCTCTTGCAGCACAGTCGATTAAAGAAGTAAAAGATGTATACTGGCTTGACCTTGGTATGCCAGAGGCAGTCTGGAAGCTCAGAGTTGAGGAATTTGGGCCTCTCATTGTAGGTATTGACACAAAAGGAAAAGATATTTTTGAGGAAGTAAGGGAAAAGGCCAGGAGAGCATTTGATGAGCTTCAGGGATAAAATGAATGAGTTGAATTTTTCATTCCACTGGATAATTTCATTCCTTTAAAGCATCCGTTAATATCTACTGTTATTCAATTTGCTTAAAAAAAGTTGGGAGGAACTCTTCCTTGTTTTATACCTGGAAAATGATCTTCGCAGCTTTCATCAAGCTGCTTGATAAGCTCAATAAGAGGTTCTATTTTTTTTACAATAATCTTCCCTAAAGGAGAAAGATCATATATTTTATCCTCATGGGTTATAAGCTCAAATTCTTTTAATTTTTTAATCTGGGGCAGAATTGCCACGGAATTCGTATTCAGCTCATCATTGATCTCTGCGATAGTCCGAGGTTTCTCTTTAAGAAGGAGAAGCACTTCCGTCCGCTTTTCGGAAGATAGGAGAATTGTAATCAGGGAAGATCTCATTAAAGGTACTGTAAAAAACTATAGATATATATTTTTTCATTTGTGATTCATAGACTACATATAAAGTCAGTGTTGTTTGTGATTCCAAAACTATAATATGTCCAACCCCCAGGACTTCACAGTATCGAAAGCGATGAAGATTAATATAGTATTGTATCAATTTAAATATTTTAAGTCAAGGAGTTTTAACATGAAAATACATTGCATTCAGCACGTTAAATTTGAAACAATGGGAACTATTGTTGAATGGATAGCGGAAAAAAATCACTCCTTATCAACCACACATTTATATGATAATCCGAAATTTCCTGCTATGGATGACTTCGACCTTCTCGTAATCATGGGTGGACCGATGAATATCTATGAGTATGAAAAGTATCCCTGGTTGAGAGACGAGAAGGGGTTTATCAAAGACGCTATTTCTGCAGGAAAAGCAGTACTTGGAATCTGCCTGGGTGCCCAGCTTGTTGCTGATGTCCTGAGAGCTAAGGTGTTGAAAAACAAACATAAGGAGATCGGGTGGTTTCCTGTGTTTACAATCGGACAGGAGATATCTGAAAATTCGCTGCTAAATGGCATTCCTGAAAGACTTATCGCTTTTCACTGGCATGGAGATACATTCGATCTGCCTGAAGGGGCAGCAAGACTCTTCGAAAGCGAAGCTTGCAAAAACCAGGGCTTTGTATACAAAAACAGGGTAATCGGACTGCAGTTTCATCTTGAAATGAACAACCGAACAATCGAAAACGTAATTAAAAATTGCAAAGATGAATTGATTGAAGGAACGTATATCCAGAGTGAAGCTGAGATGCTGGATAAAGACTCATTTTTGACAGAATCAAAGTTGTTAATGTTCAGAATACTGGATAATCTTGAAGGAATTATTAATAAATCTGAGCCTGGTACTGTGAAGTCCCAGAGCTAAGAGATTTATTCATGCTGCTACAAAACCTTTAAATGTCATCTCCTAATGTCTTCAAAGATCTATAAGGGACAGATTTATATATTAAAAGCATCTATTGAAGGTCTCGCTGTGAGGTGCAATATGCTCCGGTGGTGTAGCTCGGCCAATCATTCCGGCCTTTCGAGCCGAAGACTCGGGTTCAAATCCCGACCGGAGCATCATGCTTTTTTAAACATACTTTTTTTAAAAATTAAGTTTTTCTAGAACTTTATTGATTTAAAAATTCGATGTCTTTTTTTCCACAAATAATTTATGTAGTTGTAAGATGGTTATTATTATGATTTTTTGTATTTTTTAAGTAAGGAATTGTCATTGAAACTTTTCCGAATTTTCGTAAAAAATAAATCAAGAGTGAGAGATTCCAAACATAGAAACTCTTAAAGCGATGCTTCGGGTTCAGATATTTTTCTCTTGTGCTATTTGTATTTTTCAAACAGTCTGGTCGAAAATTCTCCACCACTTTTGATGGTAAAGCCTGCTGCTCCTCGGTGCCCTCCTCCTCCATATTTCTGCGCTATTTCGGCACAATCTACGGAGTTTGACCTGAGCGACACCTGTACCATATCATTTATCATCTGCCAGATGACAGCTATATCATACTCTGGCTTCAGGTAAACATACTCTCCAATGTCACTGGCATCGGAAGTAGTGTT
This sequence comes from Methanobacteriota archaeon, assembly GCA_030837265.1. Next base: position 1,124 of record JAUPKV010000645.1, on the reverse strand, counting down.
AATGAGTCTTGCTCTCAGACCATGAAAAATGATGTCATTACCCCTTTCAAAAGCTTTCTCGATCCGGGCCTTCTGGACATCTGCAAGTGCATGCCCAATTCTCAGGTAGAGTTTCACTTTTTCTCTTTCATTTTTACTCGATGCCAACAAATCTTTCCAGTCTGTATCTTCCGGAGAGCGAAGAAGAATCTGGCAAGCTCCAGTAAAAGCTGAAATTTCTTCTTTTTTATCTCCGAATTGCCAGATATCCCGCTTTGATACGTACTCAACTGCTGTTGGGAGCGGTTGGTCATCTTTAAGATATTCCCAGGTAAGCTGGGAAGCAGCTTTTGTGATATCCCGTTTTCCAGGGATATTTGAGTACCATAACTCCCTATGTTCTTCCATTGCCGATTTGTGGTGATCTATCCATATTAGTTTTTTTCCTGCTATTTCTGCAACAGTTTCCATATCCGGAAACGCAAAATCAAGTACATAGACTTCATCGGCTTCTTCTATTTCTTCTTTTTTCCATGTAGTACCGCTATATTGTACCGCAATGCACTGTATCGGGTTGGAGGTGATTTTCTCCATCGTCTTTCTGACCTGGGCTGCTGAACACTGACCATCCAGGTCATCATGATGATACACAATTATCATTTATTTCCACTCCTTCGGCATGATGAACTCAAATTTACACTCATAGTATCCTAAAAGTCCAGCTATTTCTGCTAATAGTTTGAAATCTATAAAAAAATCATTTAGCAGTAATACCTATCCATAATCTACCTTTCAAATTACTACTAGTGTTTACTTAATAATGCTTCTAAAGTATCAATGTATTTCTGCTGCTTTTATCCTTGTTGCAATTAACATTTTATAAAAATGAAATCCACAGGCACTTAATATTTTAGAAAACAATAGATTCCTTCCCTTTCACTCGTTGACATTTCGTTATATATGAATATATTTAGATACTTGCTACATTGCGAATTTTATTTTCAAATGAATCTACAAAACCAACTTTCCAAACTGTCTTTTCTTTTGGTATGCATGCTATTTAATGCAGGTTGTAAGCTAACTTATTTGACTTTAATTTTTATATAACTGATTTTTCAATATACTTCAAAAAACTACTGTTATTC
>JAUPKV010000644.1 GCA_030837265.1 Methanobacteriota archaeon | reverse complement strand
CCAGGTCCCATCGGACCTCCGATTCCGGGAATTTGAGTTGATGAAGACAGTATCTCCTTAAGGCTATCCAGTGACTCTGCTGCATTTATTTTTTCATAAAGGGTCGTGAGTTCTGTTATCCTGCTGCTGAGCTCGGTTGTATTTCCGGACGTGCAGTTAGTATCGTTTGTCTGTGACTGAAGATGTTCGATTTCCTTATCAATTGATTCAACAGATTGAGTCTGTACATATGTGAATATAATCTCCTTCAATTCCGTTGAATTTGAAGCTTCACTCACTTCAGTTGATAAGTTTTCAATTTCAGTGATCTTTGCATTAGTTTCTTCAGTCCTGTTGCTGTCTTGAGTGACATTTGTATCATTCAACTGATCGTTCAACATGCCGGTCATGTTTCCAAGGGAACTGACAATTTCTGTCCGGACCTCAGTGAAGTTATCATCAGTTACGTTTGCAATCTTATCAAGGTCAAATACATTCATTCCGGAAGGTCCTTTATTCATCCCGGCAGGTCCCATGCCTTCATTTGCCGGCCTATGACTTGATAATACTTCTTGAAGTTCAGTTGCGTTAGTTGCTTCGCTTACATTTGTATATAACTCTTGGAGTTCATTAATTTGCTTATTAATTGAATCAAGCATATTTGATTTAATATCTGTGAAATTTTCTGCAGTGACATTTCCTCCAGGGCAAAATACTGGCTTATTTTCAGAAGCGAGTGCACATGAGGGAATAATACATAATACTAAAAGCACTGCTGCAACACGAGAGAATGAGCTTAATGCTTTTATTGTTTTTAGTTTCATGAAATACCTCTTTTGCGGTTATTTACATATCCTGTCAATTTGCCTCATTGAATAATTGGCAATTGACAATTCTCAATAAACCCGGGGCGAATATAAATATACTTACCAAAATAACGCGGTGAAATAGGTTAAATTTACAAAAAAAGTTTTAATTACTATTTAATTTATGTATTAACATTTAATAATGACTTAAATCGTTTTTAAGATGGGGAGCTGAGGATTTGTAAGAGTTGGAAATTATAAAGATTAAAATAGCCCCGCATCTTATGAATCGTTTAGACAAAAGTTTCCACATGAATTTATACGTCCGTCAGAACACGGTGTAGGTACATTATTATTTGTTCTGTAAAATGGAGAGAAAAATCCAAAAAAGGTTTAATCAAGTTTTTCAGCATAAAAAAGATTTGAATAAAACTTATTTTTTAAAAATGAAGCAAAAACTTACACTTTCTTCCCTGGGAGAAACTCTACCCCATCGCAGAGATTGCTCCTTCATTAATCGAAAAGGGCAAAATTACGTTTTCAAAGGATTAACCAGCGCAGATAATCAACTTATTTATAATTTAAGTGCTATCGTTACCTGTTCAGAAGTTATAAACTTCGCTGAAAAAGGATACAACAAAGAGTAATTCCAAAATGAGCAGAGTTAAGGTTTGGAATCAGGTTCTTATCTTAGAACCACTCTTCAGAACCATTGTTTCAAAAATGGTTTGAGCATAGATTACATACCCTCTCTATCAAGAATATAAGGTGTCAGAATGAATTGTAGTAATTTGAAAGACGGTCAGATTCTTGTTTGTGAAAGTTGTGGGCTTGAATTGAAAGTGATAAGTGAATGCAAAGAAAACAGCTGCTCTACAGGCTGCACAGGTGACATGGACTGTTGTGGAGAAACGATGAAATTGAAGAAGTAAATAAAGCAAAAAATTACCGTATCAAGAGAAAATGGATTACCGTATCAAAAGAAAATGGATAATACCACTTTTTACTTTACTTTTTTTTATCCATGAGTAAGGACCTATTTTAAATTTCTTTGCTCTGAGTTTCCAGAATTTTCATAGATTGTTGTCTATCTGATACTCTTTTATTCTAACCTCATTTTACCTGAAAGCAGTGTTGTCTGTTTGGAGATTTGAACTCTTTTCCTAATTGGTTGCGATTAAGGAAGAAAGGTAATCCTGGTTATGTTTATGGAAAGTAAAAAAAACAGACTAGAAATGTTTATAATGTATTATTCCAAATATTTAATACAGTTAATAGAAGTTTTAAAATAAATTTACTGGAGGATAAGATAATGATTGAAGTTATCTACATCCTTTGTCTCAGGCAGCTCAAACATTACTGGCGCTCAAGATCAAGGTTAATAGGTTCTCTTGGCCGACCTCTTGTTTTTTTGGTCTGCTTTGCTATCGGGTTCGGTCCGATGTATTCAAAAGTCAGTGAAGGGGCAAACTATACGCATTTTCTTACTCCGGGAATTGTTGCCATGGCTATTCTTTTTACTTCCATTTTTTCCGGACTCGAGGTTATATGGGACCGCCGCGTTGGATTTCTCAAAGAGACTCTGGTAGCTCCGATTTCAAGAACAGAAATCATGATCGGAAAAACCCTTGGAGGGGCAACCATAGCTCTAATTCAGGGATTTATAGTGCTGATCACGACTTATTTGCTCGGGTTCAGGATTCAAAGCATGGGCAGCCTTTTCCTGGGAATGACTTTCATGTTTCTGATAGCTATTTTCTTTACAGGGCTGGGGCTTGCTATTGCCACGGAATTGAAAGATTTCCAAGGTTATCAGATGCTTTTGAACTTCCTGATTATGCCCGTTTTTTTCCTATCCGGGGCTCTCTTTCCCCTTCAAAATCTGCCTGCTCCTATTTATTTGATAAGCCGGATCAATCCGCTCACCTATGGGGTCGATGGATTGAGGGGAGCTATTGTGGGTATGAGTACTTTCGGAGTTTACAATGACCTGGCAGTAATAGGTATATTATCAGTTTTAGTCTGTGCTGTCGGGATAAAGCTTTTTTCGAGGATGGAAGCATAATAGTGATCTTTAATAAAAAAATTAATTACAGATTTTAGTACACATATTTATTTGCAGCAACGATCTGCAGAGAGCACTACACCGTTATTTGTTAGCGTGATAACTGAGGTGCCAACAAAAAACGAATCGTGAACACTCACACCGTTTATAGTTTGTCGAGGCATATCGTCTATTTCCACTGCTCGGTTAGTTATATGTATTTTATGTATATCTTTGCCTCCGACATGGAAAATTCCTGTCACTGCAACATATCCGTCTTCTGTGATCCTGGCATTCAGAATAATGGCACCGTTATCTTTTCTTTTTATTGTGAGGCCGTTTCCTTCCTCTATTTTCCCCTGCACATCAAATTTCTCGTTAACTTGAAGAAGCTCATTTTTATTGATTTTTGCAATGAGATTGGAACTCTCATCCTGTATATCGCTTGTCAGATTCAAACCGCTTTCGCTGTTTTCCAGGGTAAACAGGGTTATTTTTTCATCAGAATTGATGTCAGCCTGATACAAAACCGTATATTCTGAATTTGCATATATGTTCGCTCCCATTATTAGCATATAATCTTCTTGAGCCATATGATATCACCAGTGGATTTTTATAACTTCATTATGAATACAATCATATAAAAACGTCTTTTAACCTTCTGAATTTGAAGAATTAAAGTATATTATAATATTTTGATATTGTGTGACAAAACTCTATGATCGGAATATAAAAATAAAAAGTAAGTAATTAAACTCTGCTAAAAATTACTTCTCTTAAGAAGGCAACTCTTAGAAAATAGTTTTATATTAGACTACGATGTATTTTTATACTCAAGTAGATTTTACTGAACTCACCTGAAAAATTGATGGAGGTTAGACGATTAAACTTACAAAAGACGAAATCAATGAAATTGAAGACATTATAGAGAGATTCTCTGAAGAACCAGAATCCATAACAAGTGTCGAAAGGATAATTAGAGAATTGGACATTAACGGAAAAAGTTGCAGATTAAAAGTAGTCATTGAAGTTGAAGAAGATTACTTCGAAGAAAGTTTTAATGATTGATTAAAGCTATTCGAAATTTCATAGTACATATTTGAAATAGCATGCTTCCAACTGAGTATTCATTATGCCCTAATATTTCTGACTATGTCAATAATTTTTAATTTTACCTTGTTTGAATTAAAAAATTTATTAAAATTTTATGCTGTTTTCCTTTTAAAATTCCTCTTTTAATTTAATTTAAATCTAAATATACTTAGATAATATTTAAGATATAAATGTCGAATTCTCATTTATTATCAGCAAAATAATCAATAATCTATTAATTATTTCTCATAACTTAACGAAAAAAAATGAAAAGACAACTCTATAGAAAAATTTTATATAGGATACATATTAAAATGAACTGTCTATACAATATTATAAACTTTGGTAACTCCCCTCAGTACCTATCCCCCCGAGACTAAAATATGAATGTTAGCAAAAAAATCCTTGTCATAATCTATATTATTTTTGCTCTTCTCATTTCACTAATTATTTTTGCATCCCAGGGCATTCTCTACTCGAGCGTTTCAAATCTGGAGGACCGAGAGGCAACTATTAGCGCAAAAGAAGTGCAAAATGTAATTAATTTCCAGATTATGCAGCTTGATGAGACTAATTCTGTTCTTTCATCAAGAGAGGATGTCAGAGCTTTTATAAATAGCCCGGAAAATAAGCATCCCGATGAAACCACATTTTCCAATCTTTTTTCCCTAAGCAGGTACGATTTTATTTTTTTTGCAAGTAATTCCGGAAAAGTAATGTATTCTCAGTTTTCCAGTTCAAGTAATGTCAGTAAGGCTTCGATTTCTTCAGAAATCGACCGGAAATTCGCTGACAAAAGCCTCCTATGCAGGGAGGCAAATAGCCCATTAAAAGGACTCATCATGATTGGAAAAAGTCCTTCTATCGTCTCCTGCCGTCCGGTGCTTTCTTCTCCGGGTAGTAAAGAGGTAATAGGAACAATTGTTCTGGGTAAAAATCTGGACGCTGATTTCATGAAATCAGTCCAGGATATAACGGGTGATTCGATTTTACCCTACAGCTTCAATAATATGCCTTCTAATGTCCGGCAAACATTTTTGGAAAGTAAACCCGTCTTAATGCCTGGTGTAGAAAAAAGTGGTGAAGACAGTTATTTTATCCTCGAGGATATAAATAAAAATCCGGCTTTCATGGTTTGGGCAAATACTGACGGGGGCATCCATTCGGAAGGCCAGAAATCCCTCAGGTATATTGTCATCTGCCTTTTGTTTTCAGGCCTGATCATTGGAGCCATCTGCAAACTTCTTCTTGATAAGGAAGTCGTTTCTAGAATAGTGGCTATTAACGCCTATGTTGAAAAAGTTGGGAAAAATGAGGATTTCTCAACACGCTTTTTTATGGAAGGAAATGATGAACTCTCAAAGTTGACAGACGGAATAAACTACATGCTTGACCGCCTTAAGATGTCCTCTGATAAATTCAAATCTCAGGAACATGAAAAAAAAGCAATTCTTAACTCCCTCAATGAACTCGTGATTTTTGTAGATCCTGATTTGAGAATAGTCTGGGCAAATAAGACCTTTCTGGATTATATCGGCTTAAAGCTTGGAGAGCTTGTGGGGTACGATTATGAAAGCTTACTAATAATGAAAGAAGCGGATTCCAACGGATCGTTTATGAGAAAAGCCCTTGAATCAGGCACTGAGGAGCTGGGAGAAGTTAACACTCCGGATGGAAGGACCTGGATGATCTGTGCAACTATTATCATGGACGAAGACGGAAGGATTACTGGTGTCCTGCAGACAGGTCTTGATATTACAGTACATAAACTTTCGCAAGAAAGGCTTCTCCAGGCTAAACTTGAAGCTGAGGCAGCTAATCGTACCAAGAGTGAATTCCTTACTAATATGAGTCACGAACTACGCACGCCTCTGAATTCAATCATAGGATTCTCGGATATTCTGCTTGAAAGGATTTTTGGAGAGCTCAATGAAAAACAGCTGAGATATGTGAACAATATTTCTTCAAGTGGTAAGCATTTGCTGGAACTCATAAATGAAATACTTGACCTTAGTAAAGTCGAAGCCGGAAAAATGGACCTTCATTACAGTGAATTTTCCATTAATTCTGTTTTTGAAGAAGTTAGAGGAAGTTTAGCTCCTCTTGCCCAGAAAAAATCTCTTGAAGTAACTTTCAATGTGGAGCCTGTTACGACACTTGAAGCTGATCGAGATCGCCTCATCCAGGTTCTTTACAACCTTGTAAGCAATGCGATCAAATTTACACCGGAAGGCGGAAAGATTTCTATCTCTTGTAGAGAAGATGGAAGTAGAGCGCTTATTTCAATAATGGATACAGGCATAGGTATTTCAGCTGAAGATCAGAGAAAAATCTTCCAGCCTTTTACCCAGATTGACAACTCTGCATCCCGTCAGTTCGGCGGTACAGGGCTGGGGCTGACTCTTGTAAAGAAAATTGTAAACCTGCATCAGGGTGAGATCTGGGTCGAGAGCGACATCGGGAAAGGCAGCACCTTTATACTTGCGATACCTCTCAAAAAGCCGGCAGAATTCAGGAAAGATAATGTGACAGCACTCAAAGATACAATCATGCAAGAAGAAACTCAACTACCTGGAATCTGTCCTCCCAAGAAAGCAGATTCGAAAGATGGGCTTGTTCTGATAGTTGATAACAATAAAAATTCTAACGAACTTCTTTCTAATATAATAAGAGAAGCCGGGTTCAATGTAGCCACCTTTTATAGTGGGAAAAATCTATTACAAGTAGCAAAAAAACTCAAACCTGATATAATTACTCTTGACATCTTACTGCCTGATAATAACGGTTGGCTGGTTTTGAAACAACTAAAACAGGATCCAGCGACTACCTCGATTCCAATTCTAATTATCTCCGCTGCGAATATTAATGAACTCGGAATTGCTTTCGGCGCAACATATTCTTTTACAAAACCAGTGAGAGGAGCCGAATTAATTGATTCGCTCAGGGAGATCAAAAGCAAACTCAAGTTAGAATGTCCGGATGTGCTTATTATCGATGACGATGAAAACACTCTGGAACCTCTAATTTCCATGATAGAGCAGGAAGACTTTGAGGTGATTAGGGCTCATGGCGGGAAGGAAGGCATGGATAAACTCTTTTCAGAGAGTCAGCCCGATATCCTGATCCTCGACCTTATGATGCCGAAAGTCAGCGGATTAGATTTAATTTTAAGTCTGAGAATGAACGCACGTACAAAAGATATTCCTCTTATAGTTTGCACATCGGGAGACTTTACCGGGAAGGACATTGATGAATTAAATGGTGAGTTGAAAGAGCATCTTGTTTCTATAATGAAAAAAGATACTTTCGGAAGAAAAGAGTTAATTAATAGAATAAAACAATTAGCTATGCTGAAGAGGCGTTGTGATGAAAAGAATCCTGATCGTTGAAGATAATCCTATGAATATGGAGCTGACACTGGACCTTCTTGAATTCTACGGATATGATGTAATCCAGGCCGAAGATGGGATAAAGGCTCTAGAGTGCCTTTCCGAGTCAAAATTCGATCTTATATTACTGGATATGCAGCTTCCGAAAATGGATGGTCTTGAGGTACTGGATAGAATAAAAAAGAACCCTGCAACCGCAGCGATTCCGGTAATAGCTGTCACAGCTCATGCTATGAAAGGTAGCGAAGAGTATTTTATGGAAATGGGCTGCGTGGATTATGTATCTAAACCCATTGATATTCATAGATTCAGATCTCTAATTGATAAATATATTGGAAATTATCAAGCTTAATTTTATAATATCTATTGATTTTTAAGCTTACATGGGAGAAACTACAAGCTCTCAAGGCGCGTTGACATGTTTTTATAGTACAGAAAGAGTTCATCGCACCATTTGAGCGCACTCTCGTCATAACTCATCAGGCGTTGATGGTCATACTTTCCTTTTTTGTCAAAAAGCACTAGCGAACAGAATCTTTCTGTCACAACATTTTTGAGAGTTATATTTTTGTCACATATGTAAATTTTAGTATTTTTAAACTCCATGAGATACTGTAGGTCTTCATAGTAGTCTTTTTTTATTCTATTAAAAACCGATTCTGTCAGGACAAGGCAAATTTCAGCCTCTTTCTTTGCAAGTTCACGGTAAATCTCAATATGTAGCGGATTAAAATATGAGAGAAATATATTCACATGATTTGATTCCAGTAGATTGCTTCTGAAGTCTTCCGGCACTTCAAAAAGTCGATTAAGGTCGGCCTCAAGCATGAAATAATTTCCCAGTTCTTCAATCCTGTTAAGCAGAAAATCAGGAATTGCACTGAAGTCATGGTTAGTCCAGTATTCGTAATTTTCCTCAAACACTCTTACAGTATTCAGAAGAGGTTCCATTTTTTCAACTACTATTTCTCCCATCTCAGAGAGCCTATAAGTATTTCTGTCATCCTGTACTATAAGATGTCCTTCCTTCAGTTTTTTAATCTGGGGCATAATAGCAGTTGAGTTGACATTTAGGGCTGTTTTAATCTCATCCCCGGTCTTTGGCCCTTCTTCTAACAGGAGTAGTACATCTTTCCTTTTTTCCGAAAGAAATGCCAGATCTATTAACGATATTTTCATGTTGTTCTCCTCCCCGAAAGCTTTACGGAAAAGATATATTCCCCTTTTCTTATTAAAGAGCAGCCCGAATTGGCAGAAATTGTTTTACCTCACCTACAAATATTTGAGGAAAATTCTTGTAATATCCTGCGCTAGTTTTCAGTTTATCCCTTATATCTTTTTCCAAAAAGATTTTTTCTAAGCTATGTCGAGAGCTGATGTCTTCATCTGTAAAACATGTAGATTAATTTAACTGATTTCTCAAAGATTTTGAAAATCCGAACCATAATATATGGTTACACACCAGCTGAATATCACTATAATACATTAAGAACACTTCTTCCTTTTGTCACCAATTTATGCAGCAATTAATTAATAATGGAACTTCCGCATCTGGAACTTGCGCGCCTGTGAGATAAATGCAGGCTTTAAATGGCTTGCTGTCTATTAATCGTATTCTGAGCAAAAAATATATATCTCATTATTCTCACCCTTAATAAAGATTCTAGCGATAATATTTCTACTATATATATTTTACATTATTTTA
>JAUPKV010000643.1 GCA_030837265.1 Methanobacteriota archaeon | reverse complement strand
AGAATGCAATTGGAATATTCCTGTGCTTTGTAATCCTGCTAGAAAGAAGAAGAAAAAAAGAGCAGGCTAAGTAATTGTTAGGAATTAGCTGGAATGAGACCCATCTGTCTGCGGGACCATTATGTTTGACCTGATCATTCGGAACATAACGAACAGGAAAATCCGGAGCGCACTTACAATCTGCGGGATAGCCCTCGGGATTTTTGCAGTCATAGTTATGGGAGCCATGTCTGAAAATTTCCATCAGACTTTTGAGCGCTCCATGAGTGTGACCAGCGACAAAATCCGGGTCTTTGCCGAAAGCGGGGTCTTCGGAGGGGGTCTTACGGACGATAAGGTAAGTGATGTCCTGAGGGTAGCCGGAGTAAAAGACGCCTACGGACTTTTAATGACCACCTTTGATGAAGATAAGCTGGGTATGACAGGAAAACAGATCCTTGGAGTCCCTCCGGAAAAATCCAGTGTTGCTCTTTACCCTGTGGAACTGAAGGCAGGCCGCTTTCTCAACCCTGGAGACTCCTACAGTGTAGTGGTCGGAAACAATATCAAGAGAGAGTATGACCTTGAGATTGGCAGCAAGTTTGAAATTCACGACAAATATTTTACTGTTGTCGGGATCCTTGATTATACCGGCTCTATTTTTGACAACGCAGTGATTATTCCTCTTAAGACTGCTCAGGACCTTTATAGCGTTGGAAATTCGGTTTCCTATATTTTTGCCGTTCCCGATGAGAGAGTAGATGCAGAAATGCTCTCAAAACGCATCGAGCTAAGTGTAAAAGGCACAAGCACTCTTTCTCCGGGAGAACTTGGAGTTCAGGCAAGACAGTCCTTCATGATTTTCAGTGTAATAACTATCAGTTCCGGGCTCCTTGCAGCAATCATAGGCGGGCTCTGTGTGATGAATACAATGCTAATGTCCGTTGCCGAAAGGACGAGGGAGTTTGGAATTTTGAAAGCCATAGGTGCAGAAACTCGGGATATCCTGCTCCTGACGCTGGGGGAAGCTTCATTAATGGGCCTTTTAGGCGGGATACTTGGGATTCTGGTCGGTGTCGGAGCTGTCTATATTATGAATGCCTGGCTTGCAACGACAAGGATTGTCCTTTTCCTGATAACGCCGAGGCTGCTCATAATTGCCATGCTTTTCGCCTTATTGATAGGGGCTCTCTCAGGGCTTTATCCTGCGTACAGGGCTTCGAAGATGAGCCCTATGGAGGCTTTGAAGCATGCCTGAAGAAAAAGAGGGAGATCCTGATGCCGGCAGAAAAGTTATCATGCAGGTTGAAAACCTTTCCAAAACCTATTTTCAGGGCAAAATTCCTGTCCACGCCCTCCGATGTGCCTGCATAACCGTCAGGAAAGGAGAATTTCTTGCTATCATGGGACCTTCGGGTTCAGGGAAATCAACTCTTCTGGCTCTCATAGGCACGCTTGAGAAAGCAACTGATGGAAAGATTATCCTTGACGGAACCGACCTTACATCAGTTCCAGAAAAGCTGCTTCCGAGCGTGAGAAGAGAGAAAATAGGTTTTATTTTCCAGCATTACAACCTGATTCCTACGCTTTCAGCTCTTGAAAATGTGGAACTTGCCATGCGTTTTTCCGGAGTACAAAAAAGAGAGAGAAAAGAAAGGGCAAAATCCCTTCTTGAAGAACTTGGCCTGGAAGACCGCCTGAACCATAAACCCACAGAGCTGTCAGGTGGGGAGCAGCAGAGAGTTTCTATTGCCAGGGCACTCGCAAACAAACCTGCCCTGATTCTCGCAGACGAACCTACGGGAGAAGTGGACAGCAAAACCAGGGACTCCATCGTGCAGGTTTTTAAGGAGTTGAGCCAGAAAGGGCAGACTATTCTTGTTGTAACCCACGACCCCGAGGTTGCAAAGGAATGTTCAAGGGTCCTCAGGATTACGGACGGGGTTATCAAGGATGATTTATATCCTATCCGAAAAATGTTTGTCTGTTATAACTTTTACAATATTTACTATGCAAACGTGAACGAATATTTTGATTTTATAGACTATTGTGACTTTTCAACATGCATTACTGACTTTTAGGATAGACTCTAAAAATAGCGCTTCAAGTCTCAACACTCGTTTTTATCACAGGAACGACATATAGCAATGACAATATCAGAAGTGAGAAACATTTCCAAACTCGTAAATAGATTTATATAATGATCTTAGATTCATAAATTTAGATTTATAAATGTTGCATTATCTCCAGAGTGGGCTATAAATATGTTGAAAATTAAATGCACTAAGATACTTATTATAATTAGACCTATATAAAGGAAACAAACGCTTGTATAGCGTAAAACATTAAAAATATTTACTTTTTTTTCATAATCCTTTTTATAACTTGGATCCCTAAGACTTCCTTTAGACTTTGGGTCTAGAATTGTAAAATTAATCAGTTGTTGTTCAGCAAAAGATTGTTTAAACCTTTCATCATTTAGAAAATCACTTATTTGGTAATTACGGAAGATAAATTTATTTTGGAGTCTTCGATAATTAGCATCGACTATCCAGAAAAGAATAGGTATTATAACCGTTAATCCAATAAACGGTTTTAGGCTCTCTGCGACTATCACTATACCTAAACCAGCAGTCCACGTAGCGATTGCCCAATTTTTAGTACTTTTCATCATTTCGTCCATTTGACGAATTGCACTATTGGTGTAATCGAGTTCGACTTTCAAAACTTCAAGTTGATACTCAAAAGCTGAATCCATAATATTTGCTTTCCAACATATAGTATTTAAAAACTTACAATAGACCATATCTGAGCAGTTATTACTGACTTTCTAATAAACTCTAAATTATACTAAATATGATCTAAAAACTGGTAACTACAAATAAAAAAGTATAATAATTAAAAATTATTTATTTTTAAATTTCTCCAAACTCCCAGCCGAGGTGCTCTTTTATCACAGTATATGCCATCGCAGGCGGGATGATCCCGATATCAGTTACGATCATGTCAATGTATTCAGCAGGAGTAAAGTCAAATGCCGGATTTTTTACCTGCACGTTGGGAAGTT
>JAUPKV010000642.1 GCA_030837265.1 Methanobacteriota archaeon | reverse complement strand
GCACCGCCAGGAACTATTTTACCGCTGTAACTGCTGTTTCCGTAATCATAGATTATGTTTCCTTTAACCATGCCATGAGCATATGTCTCAAGAGGCTTATCTCCAGCATAACCGTTATGCTGTACTTGCTGGGTTATACTAAGTTCATTGTTTGTCGAAACTGAGTCGCTTATGGTAGAACCTGGAACTACAATAGCTTTTAGAGTATAATTCTTTGCTTGTTCTGGTTTCCAGGTAAATTCAACAGCTTTCGCAGCTCCATTTGATAAGCCTGTCACTGGTTTGCTTTCAGCAAGAGTTCCCTCTTCATAAAGCTCGACGGAAAAATTACCTGCATTATTAGGCCCATTGTTCGTTACATTTACTGTTACGGTATTGCTCACATTGTCCCATATTTTAGTCATATTGTTGTGTGAGACTTTGATATCCAGTACACCCAGGTCAGCTGGAACTATTTGTCCACTAGTGTTATTATCCGCGGAATTGTTTCCGCTGTTGTTGTCTGAGGAATTATTTCCGCTGTTGTTGTTTGATGAGTTGTTTCCGCTATTGTTGTCTGAGGAATTGTTTCCGTTGTTGTTGTCTGATGAGTTGTTTCCGCTGTTGTTGTCTGAGGAATTGTCGCTTCCACTATTGTCTGAGGAAGAAGTCGTATATTCCGCTGTCATTATGGCTAAGGAATTCTTATAGAAAGCACCTGTACGGTCATAAGTCAGGGCATTTGCACCTGTTGATTTAAAATTATCTTTAATATCCCATGAGTCGGATCCGCTGTAGCTTCCCTGGGGAGTGCCTGATGTCAGTGTTTTCCCGTTAAGAGTGTATTTCCCGTCTTCACTTGCTAGATGCACATCTGTAAGTTTTGCGTCTGTTAGAGATGCATCAGAAGGTAAAGCTGCCTGGAAAGATGTGCTTCCTACGTATGTCTCTCCATTGTCATCAACGTAATAAGTATCTGCATCATGCCCCTGGTTTACCTGGTACCATATTTTCTTTCCACTTCCGTCATCGTAAGCCACAATGAGGGTTATCTGTTTTATCCTGCCGTCGAAGCTGCTATCTGAAGGTTCCGTATGTACTGTAGCTTTATTTACCCCGGATTTTGCAAGGCTCGTGACATCATAATACATCATGTAATCGCTGGTTACCCTGTTCACGTGGCCGTTGACCTGGGCATATGCTTTTCCGTCATTACCCCCGTCGACAAGGAATGTGAAAGGAACATTAAGGTTTTCGTTTCCTAGAGTGTGATCGTTAAAACTTACCGTTGCCGTTCCTTGATAATTGTTCTTCATGTGTCCACAATAGACAGTTGCATATAACATAGCCCATTGAATCTTGGCATTAGAAGGTAATGTAAAAGTTTTGTCTATGGTTTTTGCAGTATGTATTGCCTGAGTTCCTGTTCCGTAGTAGCTATCACAATACACACCTCCACTCACTGTTCCACTGTGAACAGAAGTCAGAGGGATTCCACCTACGTAATTGTCAGCAATGCAGACTCCACTGCTAAGAACTAATGTTAATAATAATAGAACAAATTTTCTGTTCGTTAATCTTCCTCCTGTACTTCAGTTGAGAAAGAATTCAGGAATCTGTGAATAAGCTGTTCTTATCAGAAGATTTCAGGATTTGATTATCTGGTAAAAATTGTCAAACAACTTGAATTTTTTCCAGGGGAAATTCCTGTGCCTTTTTAGAATAATACGTCATACCAAATCCTGTTTCTGAAAGTTTCTCATAGACAGATTTAGTTGGAATTTTTTCTCTATTTTCTTCTCAGATATCACTAAATATTAATACAATTGATTAAATTCTTAACAACTTTTTAGATATATTAATCTTTCTAAATGCATCTTACGTGTAATTTTGTTCAAATTCTTGTGTATTATTCTAAACTTTATTTAAATATAATATATCTTTTAATTAAGATTTATAATAGTTTATGTGTAAAATCCTTTTTTCTTCAATTTTTTTCTGAGTAATTAAATGAAATATGAAAATTTGTCTAATTTTTTTATGTACATACGATATTAAAAACCGATTCAAAGATAATAAATCCTGGAGAAAAGAGCAGGAATCATGATTAATTTCTAAAATGTCAATATGTTTTTGGGAAAAATGTAATGAAAGCAAATATTCTTAAATTCAATTTAATTGTAATTCATAACAAATTATTATTCAATCTGATTTAAAGTGAAAACTCTATATAATAATACATGCAATCACACAAGTGTTATTTAATAGATAAGTATTGGATTGTATGTGATACGATGGATACAAAACTTATGAGAATAGGTGTTTCCCTTCCCGATAATCTTCTAGACGAATTTGATGAGATAATCGAAAAAAAGGGCTATATATGTCGTTCGGAAGCTATAAGGGATGCCATTAATAGCTACATTTCCTATTACGAGTGGATGTGTGATATCAAAGGGCGTCATATAGGAGCAATTGCAGTCATCTATGACCATAATAAACGCGGACTTGCGGATGCTTTGACAGATATTCAGCATAAATATTCATATCTGGTTAAATCCTCCGTGCATATATATCTGGATCATAGCGATTGTTATGAAATAGTTGTTCTGGATGGTGAAGGGGAGGAAATTGCAGCACTTAATGAAGCCATGATGAAACTCAAAGGGGTAAAATTCTCGAATATCACAACTGTTGCACAAAAAAAAGATATGACTATTAATTCAAGATAAATATGACTATTAATTCAAGATAAGAACCGGTTTCCAGAGCTTCTATCTGTCCTTTAAGTCCTTAATTGCATTCAGACATAAAAATCACCACTTGCCCACATACAATATATACATTTATGTAATATTTTTTATTTTTCAGCATATCAAATATAAACAAAAAGACGAATAATAAATCCTTTAATTTTTAAAAATCCCTGAAACATAATTTACTGAAGAAATGCTCAGAAAACTTAATGAGTTAAAACAGGTTCTTTCTTGTCCTAATTACCTGAACTCTATATTTCTCTTAAGATTCCTCACCAGTAAGTTTTACAGATGAGGAATTATCAGAGTTGCAATTTAGATAACAAACTTAGGAGGCTTTTTGTGTCTGTTTACAGAATTTTAAATTTAGAAGGTGTTTTCCGTTTTTCATCTGTTCGTGACAACTCTATTTATGACAGATTGTATTAATACTTATAATAAATATAATAGTATTTAATGTTATCTTATTAAAAATTTATGCTACTAATAAATTAATAATTGGATTGTATAAAAGTCAAAAGCATCTAAAAAATCCTATCCGGTCATATTATATGTGAGGATTGCTTTAGAGTTGGGATTAATTTCTTAGATTTTTTAGATTCTGCCTTCAAACCTGAAAATCTTCACATATCTACACATATGGTGAAAGACTTCAGGCTCATGAGCACTTGTGTGGGATATTTAAAAAAAATGTATTAATTAATTTTGAAGAATTACCTTTTAATAGTAATTCGAATATCAATCATTTTTATACTGCCACTTCAGCATGTAGAAATTTCCTCACTGGCAAGTCAATATTTGATTCCTGAATTTGGTAGTGCAACTTTCAAATAATCAAACTATCTGCGCTTTTTACGTGGATGCTCCAATGTATAGTCTGTGTAGTTCTTTGGCGACATCCTCAGCATTATTATATTTCTTATCTGGAAGCATTCCAAGTTCCCTCACTATGTCTGGGATGGCTCCTCTCTTCCATTCTTGTTCTATAATATCTTTCTTTTCTACAGGAAAATCTGTATTTTTCAGAAGTTCCTTAATTTCTATGGGGAGTTCCTTGATACTTACAGTTTCTGTCTCAGTTTCCATAATAATACCTCTTTACATTATTCTCTTTAATTCACTTTTTTGTTAGTATGATAATGATGATTTACTATTTAAATGTTAACATTATCCTATAAATATATGTTATATATTAATACTTTTTTTTAATTTTGTATTAATTGATGATAAATACTTTCATTATTCTGCAATTAACTAGTCATAAAAGGAATCGGATTCCAAAAAATTACATATCTAATAAAATAAAGATGTTAACTTTAAAATAAATTGAAATGTTAGCATTGATACACATGAATGTAAAATAGCTTTATAATAACTTATCAGAACATATGATAAACATAAAATATGTCTAGCCATTCAATTTCAACTATGTGTATGAATTAAAAACGTGAATCAATTGTTATCAAATAGAAATAGTCTCTTCCTGGGACACATGTAATGTACTCTTTTCCTAGATCCCGATACTCACATCGTCTTGTATAGTCATAGACTTGAAAATTATAGTAATTTAATTTGCGTTGATTTTCTCAAATTAAGTAATATATTTCTAAAATATAATATCATTTAATATTACTAATTAAACGACTAGTATTAAATATATGTTCGTCGTACATATATTGTTCAATAACAAAAGCCTCCTAAATTTATTACTTAATTTAAGACATAAATAATTCCTCACCTGTAATAAATGGCAGGTGGGGAAGTTTAGTCCAAATGCTAATCTATCAAAAAGTAACTGGGAATCTACTGGAAAAATTACAACATGTCTATTAATATACAAGTATTGAAGAGTGATAGCATGCAGCAGATAATGTTGCCTGAATGCGTATACAGTGATCTTAACAAGTTTATCTCTACTTATTATTACAAATATTTACCACATCCTTTACTTATTGCTCAAGAATTTTGTCTGAGGTACCACGAGCATGGGGAAAAGTATAGCCTCTCTACAATAACTTATGCTGTAGAAAATATTGTGAAAAATAATGACATTGAATGAATATAGTAGAAATAATTTCTAAAAGTAATTAGTGAACAAATTCGCCTTTGAAAATTAATACCTTTTTTACTTATGTGATAACAGATAATATTTATTTGTTATTAATAATTGATATGAAATTTCTGTATATTAATAAATTATCAATAAATTAATGCAAATATAGTTGAATAAATTCGAAACAATCCGGAAATAAAGAAAATTGTTTATCTTCTTATTCCTAACTTACTAAATTTGTTAAATAGAACCAGGATGCCGCATTTGAAATTATAAATATATAAATCTTTAATAAAATAAAAGTCTTTAAAATACATCAATTTTTCATAAAAATTTAAACAAAAATAGTCTTTCAATTCATCTAAAAAGATTAATATAGACGAATTATTGTTAATAAATTGTGTAATATTATTAAAATTTAGTAAAAATCTGGGAAAATATTGAGGAAATAATTCTGGAGATATCTGTTTAATAGAAATCGATAACGAAAAGGAATTACTCGAAGTAACTTGATCTAAAAAAGACGATACGGGAACTTTTCCTAATAAATAATAACTGCTATCTAATTTTACTTTCAACCCTTTGATTCCTGTAGTATCGTAGTTTTACTGTGTACAGACCTCTGGAATTCTTTCTATACTAAAGTACAGGAGGAAGATTCACGAATAGAAAACTGATTCTTATATTATTATTTTTTATGCTGAGTTTCGGGGTCAGCCTGGCAAGTGCTGCATCCGATCTCAGCATTGGCTCTGTATCTACAGTGCCAGCTGATACGGTCTTTGCCAAAGAAGCAAATTCCGTAAAGATTAATAGCATTTCTAACTCCGGGGACCCCCTAACTAATATAAATGTGGCCTTATATGCCAGCGACGTATCCGGTGGAACGGTTCCTATAAACACAACAACCATCGCATCCCTGGCATCCGGAGGGACAGCAACTGTAACCTTAGTCGACCCAACTATCCGTAGTTCCGAAGGTGGCACAGTAACTTATACTGCTGTTGTTGATCCGGACAATCTGATATCCGAAACCAATGAAGGCAATAACAACAAGAGCAGCTCAGCCGAGTCAGTTAAATACAACGGATATAAAGGCAAGCGGTACACCGACGGCAATGACATAACCACACAGGCGACATTTGAAGGAAAGTACGGACTTGTTTACTCGGCCGGAAACACGGCATACAATGGAGCGTACTGGGCTGCCCAGACCTATTCATGGTCATCAACAGATCTCCCGATCCCAGCAGGAGCAACTGTCGTAAGCGTTCGGCTTTACCAGCCTTATACATGGAACTATTTGACAACCGATCCAGCATTTATAATGTCGTTCAACGGCAATTCCGTAAACCCAATTGCCACCTACAAGGACAAAAAGAATTATGGAACGTACGCTGAACTTCCGTCAGGGCTTTACGTCTACAATGTAACGTCATTGTTTAACCCTTCAGGAAACACCATCACCATCACACCTGAGGATGGCAATAATTATGGCATGTGGGGAGCTTACATGGTTGTTGTTTACCAGGACCCTGCAGGAAAAACAGAAAAGATCTGGATCAATGATGAGTTTGATAATCTGTATGCAGGGACTAGCTATGCAGTAACCAGTGACGAGGCCACAACTTATGCGCCTTTCAGTGGTGTTAGTACTTCAGGTGTTTCAAAAGCCACTTCAATAGCTATTCTGGCTAGTGCAAATGAGGTAGGAAAGAGTAAGTTCTATTTCAATAACCAGGAGTACTCAGGTTTTTGGGCTGACTACCTATCAACACCGCAGATCGGTTTCTCTTCTTATAATGTAACCGGAGCTATTCAGGAGGGAACGGATACAGCAAGCTTACAGAGTTATATCAGTGGCAGCTCTGGCGACAATATGTATGCTATAAATTCAATTCTCATGGTTGAATACTCAGCGACTGCACCAGTTGCCAACTTCACCGCAAATGTAACAAGTGGGACAGCTCCTCTCACAGTACAATTCACCGACCAGTCCACAGGTTCCCCTACATCCTGGCTCTGGGACTTCGGTGACGGTACAACAGCAACAGGTCAGAATTCCTCACATACCTACAGCACAGCTGGCACCTACAATGTGAACCTCACAGTCACTGGACCGGGAGGAAGTGATTCCGAGGTAAAGACAGGATATATTGTTGTCAGCAACACAGCAGCACCTGTAGCAAACTTCAATGTCGTACTGGACGGAGATGGTAAAATGCCTCATGGACTTGCACCCATCACGGTTTCATTCACTGATGCATCCATTGGAACAGTTGACACATACAAGTGGGAATATAAGACTGCTGACAGCGGCACCTGGACCACTTTTGGGTCCGGGGTACAGAACCCGACCAACATCATGTTCTCAGATGCCGGGACATACGACATACGGCTCACTGTCACTAACAGCGGAGGAAGTAGCAACAAAACCATCGCGCATGCATTCGCTGCCGGAAAACTTCACGATTACCTGACAACCATAAATAGCGGTATAGTTTCTGGCGATTTATACGTAAACTCTCAATCCCCTGCGATC
>JAUPKV010000641.1 GCA_030837265.1 Methanobacteriota archaeon | reverse complement strand
TTTCCTATTTGATTTTTTAACTCTTTATTTTTATACTTTTCTGGCATCGGTCTTCTGGAGAAAACCTTTAACTTGAGATCGTTTGTCAAAAGAAATGAGTCGGAAAGGTACGAATTCAACAGACCCTTCAAAATCTCTTGTGAATATAAATATCACAGATAGGGTTAAGAAAAGTCTATAGGACTTACGCACTTGAAGTAGCAAATCAACTGCAGTAGGCTTACAACTTTCTGAAATTCAAATTCTAAATCTGATGGTTACTGTGCTTGACTTTGAATCTGAAGTGCGTAAGTCCTAGTCTAAATGAACTTAAATATTGAAGAATATAGGCAGAATAAATGTATAGAAAAGGTATCCAGCTACGATGACAAATATAAATATCCAAAAATTATCCAATTTCTTCTTGGAATTAACTTCCCCTTCATTTCCCTGTAGTGCCTTTAAGTTCTTTTTCAATAAATTGGGGACACGAACCATTATCTTTGTGGCAATTAGCCCCATAAAAGCCGTAAACATACCAAAAAAAATAGCCATTATATAAGGAGCAAAAGGTGACCCTGCCACTATATCTATATTCATAAGATACCATATAATGCCCTCTCCACCACTAATAGGGATGGCATATGCAATCCCGAAAGCAAGCGGCAGTCCAATAATCGACCCCGCAATACTTAGTTTTTTATCTCTTAAGATTGCGTATAAAATAACAAACGAGATACTAATGGGTATCAATATAAAAAATATTGGGATTATTAGAGCAAATGCTAATCCTTCATCCAATTAATTCATCTCCGTAGTGATTGCTTCATAATAAATCCTTATTCTGGCTGTGCGGGTCCTCGCTTCACCTGTTACCTTCTTGTAGATGCTTTCCAGGGTTGTTGTCTCTTGGTAGATACCTGGCTTTTATTTCATTTATCTGTACATTATCCTGCCATTGTGTACATCGACCCCAGCGGCCTGATTTATTGTTGGTAATTGAGTTTCAGTAATTGTTGGAGAATCACTTTGCACAGAAGATTCCAATGAAGTTGACAAAATGTAAATTAAACAAATAAAACTAAGTATATTGAAGATACGGCTCTTGAATGCGACTTTTCCTTATTTTGTATCTACTTCTTCTCGTACTTATTTCTCATTTGAAAAATGTTAATCTTAATACTTTCTATTTGTTTTTAAACATTCTTTACTTCTCTTGATTTTTCAAATTATTCTATTGAAATAATTCTTCTAAGACTAGTACATCGATTCTCAAATAAATACATAATAAGCAAATAATTACAGCTTATGACGCAAATATTATTTTAAGTCACATGGAATTTTGTAACAAGGAAAACGAGCTGGTAGCAGAGTGATTCGATCTGGATATTACAACCACGGAAAAAACCGAAAGCACGGAAGAACAACGCTTTTACTACTTATTTCCGTATCTCCCGTGCTTTCCGTGGTTTTCAAAAAATTCATTTATGACATACTTTGGAATCGATGCAATAGTTATGTTTTCCTCATGAATGTGGGAGATAAGAAATCGCTATATGTATTTATGTCATAATATTATAGGGGGAAGACATGGAAATTGAATCAAAGTTTCTAGTACTGGACAAAGAAGACATTAAAAATCTTGGAATGCTATCTCAAATAGGAGACTATTCTCTTTTCTAAGCTGCAGTACAACTTATCGAAGATATCATCCTAGACACAAAAAACGCTTTAATATCTAAGGTTATTTACTACGGCTGCCAGAATAGGTGGGGAAATAAGGTCAAAGGTTTGAAGATACAAATTGAGATTAGATTGGTTCGATCTGTCTACGGTCATGAATTTCAATCCAAAATTACCCTTTATACGAACAGGTTAGATAGAATATGAAACCTGCACAAAATCTTACAAGGTTCCTTCACTTACCCCTTTTCCGGGGAGTTTTGCCTCTCCATCTCAAACAGGTACCCTTGGAGATCACTGCAGGGATTACATTCGCAGCACTTGCCATTCCCGAAGTCATGGGATATACTAAGATTGCAGGCATGCCTTTAGTTACCGGAATATACACAATTTTGCTTCCGATGGTAGCTTTTGCCATTTTCGGTTCATCCCGTCATCTCGCAGTTGGAGCCGATTCCGCAACTGCGGCGATTATAGCGGGTGGATTGTTGACAATAGCTGTGCCCAAATCACCTCAATATGTTGCATATGCAAGTATGATCGCCCTGCTAGCAGCTATTTTACTTCTCCTTTCAGGTCTACTGCAATTAGGTTTTCTAGCGGATTTTCTCTCTCATACGATCTTGATAGGATTTCTTACAGGTGTCGGTATTCAAATCTCCATCTCGCAGCTTAACGGGATGCTTGGAATACCCTCAGAGTCGTTGGGAACACCTATGCAGATCGCGTCTTTACTCGGGAACCTATATCTTATAAACATTCCCACACTCCTGGTCTCACTGTCCGTAATCGGGATAATTATTCTTAGTAGAAGGGTAAGCAGCAAAGCTCCCGGTGCGCTACTGGCAATAATCGGTGCAATTGCTGCAAGTTGGGTATTAGATCTTTCTTCTTATGGAATCGCTACCCTTGGCATGGTACCGGGAGGTCTTCCACGTCTTTCTTTTCCTCAAGTTCCGCTCTCTGATATCCCAAAGGTCTTCAATCTATCAGTGGCCTGTTTTATTGTCATCCTTGCCCAGAGTATCGCAACGTCTCGGGCTTATGCTATTAAATTCTCCGACGCTTTAATCGAGGATTTGGATCTGGTCGGATTGGGCCTTGCCAATGTAGCAGCAGGTATGTCAGGCACTTTCGTTGTTAACGGTAGTCCAACCAAGACCGAAATGGTCAGAAATGCAGGAGGATATACCCAGCTTACCCAACTCACAGCGGTCTTTATTGTTCTCATAGTTCTGATGTTTCTTACCAAGCCATTCGCCTATTTACCCACAGCTGTACTTTCATCGGTAGTATTTCTTATTGGTTTACGTCTTGTAGATACCAGAGGTATGTCCGCTCTTCACAGACAGCGACCTGTCGAGTTCGCTGTCGCCTTGATAACATCTGTGACTGTTATAACTATTGGAGTTGAGCAAGGTATTGAAGTAGCTATTGTGCTCTCGATCATAGCTCACTTGCGTCACAGTTACCGACCGCTTGACTTGCTGCTTGTCTTAAACGATAGTGGTGGCATAAGGACAGTCCCACTCACAGAAGGTCAACAAGCTGTTAAAGGCTTGCTGATCTATCGTTTTGGCTCAGACCTCTATTTTGCTAACGAAAGCCGCTTCACAGAGGAAGTAGTTTCACTTGCCAGAAATGCTAATTCACTTAAGTGGTTTTGTATTTCTGCCACAAACATAGGCGATATAGATTTTACCGCTTCAGATACACTCAAAAATGTTTATACTCAACTGGAAAAACAGGGTATCATTTTAGTACTAAGTGATGTGGTACAGCCTGTGATGAATGAGCTGGATAAGGATGGTATAAAAAAATTAATTGGTAAAGAACATATCTTTGAGTCAGCCCAAGATGTTATAGAAGCGTATAAGAGCCTATCTTAAAATTAAACTTGATGCTACAATTAGGATAAGGCTTACGCATTTGAACTAAAAACAGTAGTATTAAACCTAAGACTTATGCGGTTGAAATAAGAAATCAATAGCATTAAACCTTCAACTATATAATATATACATTTAACCGCAACGTCTATTGTGCTTGATTTTACCCCTCAAGTGCGTAAGTCCTAAAACCGTTAAATGTTTAATGTAAATTCAAATTATGATGCTTACTATGTATGGCTTTATGCGTCGAGTGCGTAACTCTATAGGATAACTTAAGATCAATGGGTATCTGAATTTCGGAAAAATTACTCCTCATCTATCACACGGGCCATATTGACGGCACAGCCGGCGCCATGAGCTACCACTCAAACACATCCAAATAAATTTAGGAATTTTGACAGATCTTGAACATTCATACAAGGAATAATGCAGGGAGTTAAAATATGGCAAACAGAATAGAAGAATTGCTGGACGTCCTGAGAGTTCCTCCTGGCAAGAAGATCAACCTGATAAAGGACTACGATCCCGGCTTCACCGGTAAATGGATGAAAAAGGAAGAGGCTGAAGAGACCCTGACCGAAGGCATCCAGATGCTGACCGAGATGCAAGACAAGCTCTGGGCCCAGAACCAGTATGCTGTGCTCATGATTCTTCAGGCCCTCGATGCAGCAGGTAAGGACAGTACCATCAAGCATGTAATGTCAGGTGTCAACCCACAGGGGGTTGATGTCCACAGTTTCAAGGAGCCTTCCAGCGAGGAACTGGATCACGATTATCTATGGCGTAACTTCACGGTCCTGCCTTCTCGTGGTCGGATTGGAATTTTTAATCGTTCTTACTATGAAGAAGTCTTGGTCGTGCGCGTACATCCTGAGTTCCTCGCCAGCCAGCAGCTCCCCTCTGCGCTGAAGGACGAGCATATCTGGAGTCGGCGCTTCGAGGAGATCAATAACTTCGAGAAGTATCTGGTTGATAACGGAATCATTGTAGTAAAGTTTTTCCTGTATGTATCTAAAGAGACACAAAAGGAGCGTTTCCTGGAGAGGGCACTGAAGCCGGAGAAGAACTGGAAGTTCTCCGCAGCCGATATGAAAGAGCGGGGCTTTTGGGACGATTATATGGCGGCCTACGAAGACATGTTCAACCATACAAGTACTGAGTGGGCGCCTTGGTACATCGTGCCGGCTGATCACAAGTGGTTCACCCGGCTGGCTGTGGCGGCTGTGCTCAACAACACGATGAAGAATCTCAACTTGGCCTATCCTACAGTCAGCGAGAAGCAGAAACAAGCTTTGCTTGTGGCTAAGGAGAAGCTTGAACACGAGGATGGTGGTCTGATGGATAAAGCCGTCATAAAGGCCGAAGCGAAGGCTGCCGCCGATCTAAAGACTCTGGCTGCAGGCAGCGAGGTCACCAAGGACGAAGCTAAGAAAAACAGGAAGAAAGGCAAGAAAAAAGGCAAGAAGAAAAACAAGTAATGACTTTCCAGAAATCAGAGCTACTCGCAACTAGTGCATCGATTCTCAAATAAATACATAATAAGCAAATAATTACAGCTTATGACGCAAATATTATTTTAAGTCACATGGAATTTTGTAACAAGGAAAACGAGCTGGTCGCAGAGTGATTCGATCTGGATATTACAACCACGGAAAACACAGAAAGCATGGAAGAACCACGCTTTTACTACTTATTTCCGTATCTTCCGTGCTTTCCGCGGTTTTCAAAAAATTCATTTATGACATACTTTGGAATCGATGCACTAGAGAAAAATGCCTTCATGTACAACCTTTTGCAAGATAATTTTCATTTGTTAACTTCTTGTCTGAGCGATTCTTCCAGTATTCGATTCACGTGAAGAAAGATATGTTCCAGGATTCCCATAGAAAAATCATCGTTCACGAAATGAGATTATTTTGACTCTGGAGAAATTCTGAATTTTATAACTCTCTTACAATTTTTAACTGCTGCTTCGAATGTAAATATTCGCATTTCATTTACTCTCTACCCTGTAATCCTTGTAATAAATCGACAATCTAGACGCCTCTGTATCCGGGCTTCCTTTCTTCAGGGTTGTAGGTGCTTTCAGGGGTTTATCTTTTCGTTTGATACTTTTCGTTTGAGATGAGTAAAAGGATTTTGGTGTTCCATTATAAATTACAGCTTTAAACTTCGGAGTTTAAATAACCTGAAATTCAAATTTAGAGAGGATTTCTACAAAGACACAATATTAATTATAAAGTTTTAATTGTATTGTTTAAGAGTAAGCTCCAATAAAAAACCGAAATTATTAAAAGTTAAAAAAGTCAATCATATGCATTTGAAGTGTTTTTCTAAAATTTCATCGTCGGGATTTATGAAACCACATTTAAGGCTACTGATAATAAAAATTGCCTTTTTTACAGGCAATTTTCATAATTTTCAGATATAAAAACAGAGAGGATATAATAAAATTTTTAACTATTCAGCCTTGGACAAACAACATCATTAGCATTTTTCATAAGGTTCAATACACATATTTTGAATTCGTTTCCCTTAATTGCTGGCTCTTGACTGCTTTTTTATTTTTTGTCAGTTAATAATCAGACGTATCCGTTACGTCAAAATCGAGATCAGATAACTGATTTTTAATAGGCTGAATAGTTATGAACATAGAAAGATTTACTTATATATTCACCTTATTAAACCTCCACATAGCAGCAGATAGCATTGCAAGGGCAAAGAAAATGAGGCCCAGGAAAGATACGCTGATATCGGCTGTGGTATAAATATAGTGATTTC
>JAUPKV010000640.1 GCA_030837265.1 Methanobacteriota archaeon | reverse complement strand
TAAAGATTCATATATATTTGGACTGAATAATAGTATTACTGAATTCAAGCAAGAAATCCGGAACAAAGACTCACATATAGACGGATTGAATAACTTTATTGACGAATTTAAACAGGATATCCAAAACAAAAATGCACAAATATACGGACTTAATAAATTTATTACTGAATTTAAGCAAGAGATACAATCTAAGGATGCTTGTATACAACAAACAAATACCTCGATTGAAGAATTTAAAAAAGAAATTAAATTAAAAGATGAATTAATTACACAAAATCAAAAAGAACTGGACGAGATTTATAAAAGCTTGTTTTGGAAAATTTACAAAAAATTTCCGCGAACATTAAACATGTCAATCCCACGCAATGCACAAAAAAGAGTTTTCAGTGAATTACTTCAAAATATTAACATTATAAACTATGAGAATAACAAAGAGTGTTCTTTTCCTGTTATTAAGACCGATCTACTCTCTTCCGAGGAGCATTCATCCAAGATTCCTCTGCCTCTTCTAAAAAAATTAAACGGAAAATTCAAGTTCACGGAAAATAATTTATGTGAGTTAAAATTCTTCACCGCTACTTATCAAAGAATAAATTCAGACCTTGAGCTAAAGGTAATAAATGAATCAGGTAAAGTTTTAAGAAAATCCAGAGTAAAAGGGCAGGATATTCTAGACAACGATTATACATCTTTTAAATTTAAACCAATAAAAGATAGTAAAGAGAAAAAGTTCTCATTTGAATTATTTTCAAAATCTCCATCTGCAGCGGTATGGTTTAATGATTCCAAGGATCTGAAAGATATTAAATTAGTTTATGACAATAAGGCATTGAAAGGTAGTATTGGATTTCAGGCATGTTCTAATATTGCAATAGAAGGTGAATATGATCTATGGATGCAGAACAACAATTTAACTGTTACGGAACTTGAACAATATAAATTGCAGGTAAAGGAGTTAAATTATAAACCTAAAATCAGTATAATAATGCCAGTTTACAATGTAGACCAGATCTGGCTAAAAAAAGCTATTGATTCGGTTAGAAATCAATTATATGATAACTGGGAGTTATGCATTGCTGATGATGCTTCCACAAAAGAGCATATCAAACCTATTTTAGATGGATATTCCGAAAAAGACGATCGAATTAAAATAAAATACTTAATTAATAATTTGGGCATCTCAGGAGCTTCAAATGAAGCCTTATCCTTATCTACTGGTGAGTTTATAGGATTGCTTGATAATGATGATGAATTAAGTGTTGATGCTCTGTTTGAGGTTGTAAAAGTTATAAATGAAAAGCCAGAGACTGATTTGGTATATAGTGACGAAGATAAAATTTCTATGGAAGGAAAATGTAGCAATCCGTTTTTTAAACCAGACTGGTCCCCTGACTTATTATTGGCAGTAAATTATTTCTGCCATTTTACAGTCATAAGGAAAAAGATAGTTGAGGAAGTTGGTCAATTCGGTGTTGGTTTT
The DNA here is from genome assembly GCA_030837265.1 of Methanobacteriota archaeon. The sequence goes on along the minus strand of JAUPKV010000640.1, from coordinate 11,702 downwards.
GAAGGTAGTCAAGATTATGACCTATTCTTAAGAGTCATCGAAAAAACCAGCAACATTGAACATATTCCAAAAATATTATATCATTGGCGAATGATACCAAGCTCAACCGCCGCAAATATAAGCATTAAAGACTACGCACATACAAATGGAGTAAAAGCACTGCAGAATCATTTATTACGCCAAAAGATAGAGGGAGATGTAGTGGATAGTCCTAATAGGACTAATTATATTGTAGAATATAAAATTAAAAACGATCCGTTAGTATCAATTATTATTCCTTTTAAAGATAAAGTGGAATATCTGAAAAAATGTTTAAACAGCATTGAAAAATATACGACAGACGTCAGATATGAAATATTATTAGTGTCAAATAATAGTCAAAAAAAGGAAACATTTCAATACCTCAATTCGATACAGGATAAGCCGAATGTACAGATAATAATGTATGATAAACCTTTTAATTTTGCTGCTATTAACAACTTTGCTTCAAAAAAATCTATTGGTAGTTATCTTTTGTTTTTAAACAACGACACTGAAGTAATAACTGATAATTGGCTGCTCTATCTCTTAATGAATGCACAACGAAAGGAAATTGGTTGTGTTGGTGCAAAACTTCTTTATCCTGATGGAACAATTCAACATGCTGGCGTTATTTTAGGATTGACGGGAATGGCAGGTCATGTTTTGGCTGGACTGCCAGAAAACAAATGGACTAACTTGGGTCTGGATTCCTGGTCCAGGAATTATCTTGCTGTAACTGCAGCATGTTTAATGATAAGCAAGGAGAAATTTGATCAGGTAGGAGGTTTTGATGAAAAATTTACGATTTGCGGAAATGATGTTGATTTATGCTTAAAAGTCCATAGGCTGGGGTATAGGAATCTTTATGTTCCCCACGTTAAACTATATCATTATGAATCGATTTCTAGAGGAAAAGAAATTCCAGTTTGTGATTTTCAAGAATCCTGGAAATCATATAAATACTTTTTAGAAAATGGAGATCCCTTCTACAATCCGAACCTGACATTAGAAAACACATCATGTAGCCTCAATAAACATTCTAAATGTAATTATGATACTAATATTACCCAGACCAGAAAGACCCTGTTAAAAATGGGCTGTAGACTTGAGAGTAATGATGTTTGAAATCGATACAACTGAAGCAATAATAGAAGAATAAAATACAAAATTCTCGCGTTTTGATATATATGATAGGTAAGATCAGAAAAGCATATGAGATCTACAAAAGTTCGGGATCAGTAGAAGTTTTATACAGTGTTATTTCAAAAATTCGGGAAGAAGACGAAAAAAAGCGTATGGAAACAAGTAAATGCGTCACCAGCAATTTTTACTCAATTCCTGAAATAACTCCTCTTGTACCAAAAAAAACTGATTTTAAGGGTAAGAGGTTAAATCTTCTTATACCCTCACTGGAAAAAGAGCACATTTTTGGTGGAGTTTCGACGGCATTGAATTTATTTGAGTATATGGTCAAAAATTATGAATTTCAAAGAATAATAGTAACAGACAGCAAAGTTGATAATATCGACACCGAACATTTTAAAGAATACGTTATTGATAATAAAACTGCTGAGAATGGTGTTACAAAATTAATTTGTCCTATGGATGACCGTTATGGTAAAAAGCTAGACGTAGGAATTAATGATTTTTTTCTTGCAACCGGATGGTGGACTGCATATATTCTGCAGCCAATTCTCGATTGGCAGCAGCAGACATATAATATCGAACCAGAATTTTATTATATAATTCAGGACTTTGAGCCAGGGTTTTATCAGTGGTCGAGCAAGTATTCCCTGGCGGAAAGCACTTACAAGAGTAAATTTAAAACTAAAGCTATTTTTAATACCAAGCTGTTATTTGATTTTTTCCTCGAAAAAGGTTATTCTTTTCATCAACAAGCATATTTTAATCCTCCTTTAAACAAGTCTTTAGCCGACAGAGCATTAATTGCTGCAAAGAAAGTAAGGAGAGAACCGTTTAAAATATTAGTTTATGGACGACCAGGTACAGGTCGAAATTGTTTTGAGATATGTGTTGAAGGTTTACATCAATTTGTCTCTAAGTATGAAAATTTACGTAAATGGGAATTTTATTCAGTTGGAGAAAAACATCAGGATATAGTATTGAGTCCAGATTGCAAACTGATTTCTTTAGGGAAGCTTTCTTTGGATCAATACCAAAATATCCTTGAAAGTTCTTCTGTAGGTCTCTCCCTAATGGTTTCACCACACCCAAGTTATCCACCAATAGAAATGGCTTTTTATGGGTTATCTGTTATAACTAATGACTATGAAAATAAAGATTTGTCAAAAGTTTTTAGTAATATTCTTTCTTTGGGGAGACTTACACCTAAAGATGTTTCAGAAGCATTAATTAAGGTTTGCAATGACGTAGAAATCAGAAATGGAGCACCCGCAAACTGTGAAAACGATTATTTGGCAGAAGATTCCTGGGAAAAAGCTTTTATCACATTAGGAGACATTTTGAAATAAATATATACAATTTTTCGGAAAAGCAGTAAATAAATTCAGGTTATTGAAATCCTTTGTACAAAATGTCTCTCTTTTTTTCGCTTTACTTTCGACCGTACCGGAGAACGGTAACTAACAGGGCAGCTACCCCATAAACTGTTTCAAATCCAGATGTTGTCCTGCTTTCTTCGGTATGAGTTTCTGCAACTTTTTTCTGTTCAGTTGTCTGGTTAACCTTTGCTTCTGCAGGTTCATTTTTTTCCCCAGGGCTTTGTGCGTTGTTCTCAGATTGGTTCATAGTCTCGGATGCGTTCATAATGGCACTTGAGTTTCTAGTATTGCTATCAGTGACGATAACTGCTTTTCCTTCACTGTCTCCCCCGCCACTACTACTGCTTCCAGCGCTGCTATCCCCGTTAGTGGAGTTTGCTACAAGAAACACTTCTTGTCCTGTATCGGGACCTATAAATTTCCCGAGAGCGAAAGGTTTTCCCCCTACATTAATAATATCAATAACTGTGTTTGTGCTTGTATTAATTACAGAAACAGTTCCGTCGCCATTATTTGCTACTAATACCTTCGTACCGTCCGGTGTAACTGCAACTCCCATTGGGGAAGTTCCAACATTCACCGAGTCTATAACACTGTTTGATACTGTATCGATTACAGAAGTATTATTACTTCCATAGTTCGTCACGTAAACTCTCTTTCCATCCGGTGCCGCCGCAACTCCCCAGGGCATAACTCCAACACTCACCGTGTTTGTAACAGTGTTTGTAACTGCATCAATTACAGATACGGTTTCATTGTCAGTGTTCGTCACAAACACTTTAGTTCCGTCTGGGCTAACCGTAACTCCACGAGGATGATATCCTACATTTATCAAACCTACGTAACTATTTGTAGCTATATCAATTACTTCGACAGTGCTGGAGCGCAAGTTCGTCACATATGCCTTTGTTCCCACCGGATCCACTGCAACTCCTATAGGCCAGACATTATTACCTAGCCTGGAAGTAATGGTCTTTGTCGCTGTATCAATTATTTGCACACTATTACCTGCAGGATCTGTCACATATGCCTTTTTCCCATCCGGTGTAAGTGCAATTCCCTGGGATGCCCCTCCTATATTTACCGTATCTGTAACGGTGTTTGTGAAGGTGTTAAGTACAGAAAAGAAACCGTTACCTATGAAATAAACATTTGTTCCCGCTGGATCGACTGCTACTCCCATGGGGTGAAAGCCTACGTCTATAGTATCTACAATTGTGTTGTTTGCGGTGTCAATTATAGAAACGTTACCGTTATTCCCGTCAACATACGCGTATGCAATTGCACCTGCGGAATTTACAGGCAATATAAACACCACAAAAATCATCACTATAACTGTTGTAAGTTTATTCCCTAAACTTCTTCCATTAGAGATTGCTTTCTTCATTTCAATCACTCTGAGAAGCATAAATAATTTTATTTTTACAGCCTTGATGTATATTTTAGATACCGTATTTACATTCTGTTTGTTGTCTATTTTTTTCTACGTCTAGTTTGGATGAATATTAAAAACTAAATAATATCAACAGTAATAAATATTTTTATCACCAGGATGATCTCTATTTTCCAAAGAATGTAGATACAATGACTCAAAATTGAATTCTTGAATTTCCAAATTTCAAAATGATAAATTGAGTTACAGAATGTGAAGTAGTCTAAGTAATTTTATAATGCGAAACTAAGACTGATTATAGGATTTGTCATGGGCAGATTACTTTCCCCCACTTTTGGCTGTCTAAAATTCCACACCTTCAATATATAGTTTACCAAGCCTTATAAATTTCTGTAGAATATTGTGCTCCATCGTAATTGCGTATATCTTACCATTTTTTCAGGATTTGAGGATGAGTTTCTGACAAGATTAACCCCATTTCTGTTCTAAACTGACACCCGAAAGGGTAGTAGTGGCTCGAGCCGGATGACGGGAAACTGTCAAGTCCGATTCCTGAAGACGGGGTAGTAATTCCACCCTATTATTCGACTCCGTTCCCGTACAACCTGTCGGTTCATTAGGTAACCCTCAATATAATTCAGCAGGATTCAGTAGAAACTCTTATGAATCAAGGTAGTGTCGAACAGCCTGTTTAGGATGAGGCGGCTGCTGCAATTTGATTTATGGATGCAAATCAAATCGATGGATTAGTATTTATTTAAAATATAGCTGAGGATATACAAAATATTCAGTTTATAGTGTGTTTTAAACGCCAGATCTCCTGTCATTGGCGCCCGATTCATGAACATCGAGCCGAAGCTGTACAGCAAGACAATTATCCATTGTCGGCAAATTATTACTTTAACCGAAACCAGATCACCGCCTAAGCAAATATACAGCAATCAAGCAAATGACGAATGGCACAATAGTAATAACCAAAGGAGCTAGGTTGTTTAAATTAATTCTTTTATTGTTATTAATATTTATGTCAGAATTATTATCTTCCGGAGTTTTAATTCTACCTGATATTTCATAATAAAGCTCCAGTATCCAGATTCCCAATATTGATATTATTAAGTTCGTTAAAATTATTTTATGTTGTTCGGATATACTTATAACAGGAAAATACATAGAAATAATTTTATCAATATTAGACGTCCACATCATAGGATAATAAATGAATAGCGACATGATGCCAAAAGCAAGAATATAATTGAGTTTACTTTTAAAATTGTCCAGAATTAGTAAAATGACTGGCAATAATATGATCCACCATTGTGGATGGGTATATGCGCTGATAAAAAACCAGGCTAATGTGGCAAAAACGAAAAAAATCGGATATCTTTGGTCTTTGTATATCTTCCTATAATCTTTTCTGACAATGTTAAAAAACAAATAAAGCAATAAAAGGTACCCTATAAACCATATAGATATTGTGGACGTTTGGGGCAAACCATAAGTGGCTAACCGATAGGCAAAAAGAAAACGATATTCTCCCGAGGTGCTGCCTGTGAGATAAATCGGTACAAACCACTTGATGAATGGGATCCAGATGAAAAAAGCTGCAGTGACAAACACTAGAACATATTTTATAAAATCGTAGATTATATGTACGAAATCTATACCTTTTGCTAAGTATACTGCGTAGAAAAATAATACATAAACAGGAAATAAAAGTATACCGAATGTTTTAAACTGCACTGACATTCCGAGTAAAAAAAAGCTTATTATGAGGTTTAGTTTATAATTATCATTATTACATGTTTTTAAAAGATATAACATTGATAAACCTATGAATAATGCTAAAAAAATATCTATTTGTCCCATTATTATTACAGTGACAAAAGTAAATGTACCGAAACATAATAATACAAGCCACTTGTTTTTTAAATTCTTGTACATCACAGCAACCAGCGTTGCCAAGCATACAATATACGGAATCATTGCCCACATCTGGATAAAAGTCGGACATACGATTCTATTTTGATCATTTACTGCCATGAAATTATTCAGATTAAAGTTAAACAGGATTGTTCCGAGCTTCAACCAAGTACCCTGTATCACGAAGAACGTTGGCGGATAATCGGTATGCCCATTAATAGCATCGATGAATCCGAGACCGTGTTGAGCAAAATTTGAAGAAAAGTATAGTATCGAGAAAAAATCCCCATGCTTAGGAAAATATGAAAGGATTAAGTATACACTCAAAAATACTGCTATGAGACCGATTAAAATAGTTTGATCCGGTCTGGCCTTCAACGTTTCGAGTGCCTTCATTATATCATCTCTTTCATCATATCATCCTTTCAAAAACCCGTGGATTGTTGACAGCATATAATCAATCATTTCCTGGCTCAAACCCGGATAAACACCAATCCAGAACATATTGTTCATTACTGTGTCAGTATTTTCCAGCGAACCGACTAGGCGATAGCAAATATTCTCATAAGCCGGCTGTTTGAGCAGGTTACCACCAAATAGCATCCTGGTTGCGACATGGTTCTCTTCAAGATGTTTAACTATATCATCTCTCGTAAACCGTGCTCCCTCTTTAACCGTTATTGGAAAGCCAAACCAGCTTGGATCTGTGCGCTCGATGGCTTTTGGAAGAATCAGAGAATCCTCATACTTTATTAAAGAGTTGTATATCCGCTGAAAATTTTCTTTTCGCTTTTCTATGAATAAGGGCAATTTTTTCAACTGTGCGATCCCTACAGCCGCCTGCATGTCCGTAACTTTCAGGTTGTAGCCTATATGTGAATAAGTGTATTTGTGATCATAGCCGTACGGCAACTTGCCCAGTTGCCAGCTAAAACGGTTCTTACAACTATTATCCTGGCCCGGGTCGCACCAGCAATCTCTGCCCCAGTCGCGGAACGACATTATTATATTTCGTAACCGAGAATCGTCAGTAAGGACTGCTCCTCCCTCACCCATTGTCATATGATGGGCAGGATAGAAGCTGAATGTAGAAATATGTCCGAAGGTGCCGGTATATTTTCCATCATATTTAGATCCTAAAGCATCGCAGTTGTCCTCGACAAACCAGAGGTTATAGTCTTCGATTATGTCTTTTATCGCCTTGATGTCTGCCGGATTACCAAGCGTGTGAGGGATGAAGATCGCTTTGGTCTTTTCCGAAATGGCTTCGGGGATGTGATCTGCCATGATATTATATGTGCCTAGCTCGACGTCTATAAAGACTGGCGTCAAGTTGTTCTGAATAATAGGATTCAGTGTAGTAGGAAAACCGCATGCTGTCGTGATGACTTCGTCACCCGGCTCGAGCCTTCGTCCTTCCAGCTTTCTAGAAGTCAGCGATGAGATAGCCAGTAGATTAGCCGACGAGCCTGAGTTGGTCAGCAGACAATGTCTCATCCCCAGGAAATCAGCGAATTCTGTCTCGAATTGCTTCGCATAGCGTCCCGCGGTGAGCCAGAAGTCCAGAGAAGCGTCAACCAGCAAGGTCACCTCTTCCTCATCGTAGACCCGGCCTGCATAGTTTAATTTAGACTGGCCCGGGACAAATTGACTTTCTTTCTCCTGTCTGCAATATTGCTTAACCTTTTCAAGTATTTCGTTCCTTAATTCATATTCGCTCATTGTAACTCACCGCTTCGATATTGTGCTTAGTCGCCAATTGCTGATTTTGCAGCATGGAAGCTCCAGTATTTGTGGCCTAAATAGCTCAATAAAGTGACCAGAGGCAGCACAATCAGTTGTCCGAGCCTTGGATTGATGGATAGTAATTCCACGGCTATGTATAGTATTAACATGTTTGCCCCTAGCGTAATCAGGTAAACTATGTTGAACTTAACCAGCTCGGCCAGCTGGAATTTTTTCGACTTAAATGTCCAGTACTTGTTCCATAGATAACTGTTAGTGACACCGATAAAGTGCGCCACGACCAGGGCAATCATGTAATTAAGAAAGAATGACAAAATAAAGAAAGCACCGTATCCTATGAAGGTGTTTAGTAAACCAACACAGATGAACTTGAATAATCGCTTTGTATCCTCTGAGCCGGTAATGAGCCTGGTAACCGATCGGAACCTGGAGTAGTAGGAAGAGGACATATTACCCTTTTATACACTTTCGTTCTCTCGGAATATCGGCTACCATGTTTAACCTGAGCTCGTCGGAGGAAAGAGGGGGGTCCTGCTCCTCGATGGGCTTGTTGACGCCAAGTTTGGGTGTGACGACTAACCTATCGCTTATGAGCACTTCAAGGAATTTGGGTTTCATATCCTCGAAAAGCCATTTTATCCCTTCCTCCATACTTCGAGCAGTTTCGACCTTTGAGACGGGTATGGAGTACGCTGAAACGACTTTTTGGAAGTCAGGACAGCTATACCCTACAACAGATGACTGGCACCTGCCATCGAAATATTGCTCCTGGAACTGGCGAATCATTCCATAACTTCGATTGTTGAGCAAAATGATCTTAATAGGCAGATTGTGATGATACATTGTCTGCAGTTCCTGTATATTTAGCTGGAAACCACCATCGCCAGAAATGACTACTATCGGTTTGCCAGGACAGGCAAATGAAGCACCTATGGCCATGGGTAATGCTGAGCCCATGGAAGCCATTCCTCCCTCGGTAAGTAACCGTTGTCCTTTCCTCAAAACAATGGATTGGGCAGACCACATCTGATTCTGACCAATATCGACACATAGGATAGCATCTTCAGGTAAATGTTCGGATAGCTCATGCATAAAATAGTTAGGGGGTATTTCATCTACCTGAGGGTTCTCATAATCCGGGTACTTAATTTTGTATCTCTTTATCCTATCAAGCCAGGGTGAAATATCTTTGCACTCAAGTGGTTTATCGTTAATCATAGTTAAAAATTCCCTAACGTCGCAATTAATAGCCATATCAGCCTTAATCTTACTATTAAGCTCTGAAGGGTCAATATCGACGTGTACAATCGTTGCGTAACGAGCAAACTACTCTGGCTTTGTACCGGTTTGTCTTGTGTCCAACCGCGTTCCCAGAATAATAAGCAGGTCGGCGTTCGCAAGGGTTAGATTAGCATATCGGTTGCCGTAAGTACCGATCATGCCTACATAAAGCTCATTGTTGTGAGGAAAGGCGTCCAAACCCATCAGAGAGGATACGACTGGAATACCTGTCTTATTTAAGAAAGAATACAATTCCTCAGTCGCACCAGATAACCTTATTCCACCTCCGATTAGTACAACAGGCCTCTGTGAGTGTTCTATTTGAGTGATAATTTGATTGATATCATAATCGCTGACTTTGCTTGTTTGTATTAGCTTCTCATCATAAACTTCCTGCTCTTCAGGCATGATAATAGCTCTCTGGATATTCATAGGCAGATCGATAAGGACCGGACCAGGTCGCCCACTGACAGCAGTGTAGAATAACCGTTCCAGCTCGTACCTAATTTTCGTTTCGTCGGTTACCAGCAGTGAATCTTTTACAATAGGTTTGACGATGTTAATAATGTCAGTTTCTTGGAACCCCATCTGTCTGACAGGCCGGTCAAACTTGAACTCGTATGTATTCACTTGTCCGGTAATGAATAGTGTCGGTACCGAGTCGAAGAAACAACTGCCGACCCCGGTGACCATGTTAGTAGCACCGGGTCCGCTTGTAGCCATTGCCACACCAGGATTCCCGCTGACCCGAGCATAACCTTCGGCTGCAAAAGACGCCGACTGCTCATGGTGCATGCATATCGTCCGGATATCCTTCCGTTCATAAAGAGAATCGAGCATATGTGTTATCGATCCGCCAGCTACCTCAAATACATGACTTACGCCTTTACTAGCGAGAAAATCGATCACGTAGTCCGATAGTTTCATAATTAACTTTAACCTCCATAAAGCCCGATGTTTTTGCTGAACCATTCCACGGTCTCGCACAGTCCTTGTTCTATCGAATACCGAGGCGTCCAGCTTAATGAGTTTTCCACCTTGCTGGCGTTAGCTTGCCATATTAGGGGCTCATTCTGCCTTTTGCTTGGGCTGCCCCATTCGGGTTCTATGTTTTTATTTACTATCTGTAGGATGTATTTCACGATATCTCCGACACTTTGCTGTTCTCCGGAGCCTACATTGAATATCTCTCCAGGACTTTGCAGATGAGCTGTTTCTATAGCCTTATTGTATGCGTTTATTACGTCGCGGATGTAAATGTAATCGCGCACGAAATCAGGGGAAGATACCTTTGGAGGGAGTCCGTTGAGACAGGAAATGATGACTGAAGGAATCAGACGTGTAGAATCATCATAGCTCCCGTAGGGCGAAAACAGACGGAAAGTAATGATCGGCTTATTATCTCGGCAGGCAGCCATCTGGCAATACATGGTAGCAGCTGCCTTTGAGACTCCATAGTCTTCCACAGGCTCGCAAACATCTGTCTCTAACATAGGCTTTCTTTTTACCCCGTACTCGGAGGAAGAACCGGTATTGACAAAAAGCTCATAATCCAAACCCTGGCAGGCTTTTACCAGGTTAATCGTCCCCTGGAGGTTAACTTCGAAGATTTTATCAGTGTCTTTTTGGAATGAATGGCCTCCGTAGGCGGCCGTGTGCAGGATTACATCAGGCCTTATGGAGCTTACAACTTTCTCCAGTTCCAAAGGTGCAGTTAAATCGACTTTATGAACATTTATTTCATCAAAAATATCAGCAATCCTCCAGGTATTGGAGAAAGATCTTATTAGTAGATGGATTTCATGATTTTGCTTTGCAAAGTAGCGGGCAAGATTGGAACCAACGAAGCCGGTTGCGCCCGTGACAACGATTTTCTTAGTATCCATAGTCTTTCTCCCAGTTATTTACTGGCTCTCTTCTAACCCGATCTCCTTTTTCACGATGTAATTAGGCCTCTGCTTTACTTCATCATAAATCCGGGCCAGATATTCTCCAATGATCCCAAGGACCAGGAACAGAACGCCAAACAGGAACAGCAGAGCAATAATAATAGTCGTGAACCCGGGTACTTCGCGCCCATAGACCAAGAACAGTTCCAGCTCGACAACGATCATGAGGAAGGATAGGACTGAAATGATGAATCCCAGATAAGTGGTCATTTTAAGCGGGATATAAGAAAACGAGAAAATGCCATCGAGAGCTAGCTTAAAAACATGAAGGAAGTCTGCTTTAGACTCACCTGCGAACCGTGGGGGTCTCTCATAGTAGATTGCGTACTGCTTAAAGCCAGTCCATGCGATAATGCCTCTAAGCATACGGTTTCGTTCGGTCATCCGGTTGACATTCTCATACACTCCCCGATCGATTAGCCGGAAATCACTAGCATTCTCGGGAATGGCTCGATCAGTCATAGCGCCGATGACCTTGTAGAATACGCGAGAAAAGAATCTTCTGGTAATTTTGGTCCCATGCCTCTTACTGACCACTGTGTAGACAATTTCATAACCTTCTTCCCATTTTTGAATGAATTCGGGAACTAACTCAGGCGGATCTTGCAGATCAGCCATCATAATGACTGCCGCATCGCCGCTGGCGTACTGAAGCCCGGCAGTTATCCCGCCGTCGCAGCGGAAATTGCGAGAAAGTTGTAATATCTTGAACCTATTGTCCTCAGCGTTTATCTTGAGAAGTTTTTCATACGTCGAGTCGAAAGACCCATTTTCGACAATAATGACTTCAAAGTCATACTGGTCGGCTGAAGACATCATCTCTTGAAGTCTTTTCGTCAGCTCATCCAGACTTTCTTCCTCGTTATATGC
>JAUPKV010000639.1 GCA_030837265.1 Methanobacteriota archaeon | reverse complement strand
TATATCCTGCAATGTTATAGCATCGCTCGCGTCATGCGCTATCACGGCCAGCCGGCGAATGGCCTCGTTTTCCCTCAGAATCTCCCTCGCCAGTTTGATCTCTGTAATTTCAGTGAAAGTGATCACAGCTCCCTTTATTACGTTTTCAAGGGTGATATAGGGAAGGATGCGCATCAGGTACCATAAACCCTTCTTAGACTGGACTTCAAGATCTATGGGCATCTGAGTCTCCAGCACCTTCTTTATATCTTCTACCAGGTGGTCATAACCTGACAGGTTGGATACCGTGTGCTCAATCGGCCGTCCCACATCTGTCGGGATCAGATTGATTACCTGTGTAACGACAGGAGTGAAACGCTTGATGCGCAGTTGATGATCTACAAAGATAATGCCTATATTCGTGCTGGCCATCAGGTTGTTCATATCGTTGACGGCCTGCAATTGCTCAGTCACCTTATTTTGCAGTTCGGCATTGACCGTAATCAGTTCCTCGTTAACTGACTGTAATTCTTCCTTGGAACTCTCCAGTTCCTCGTTAGTGGATTGCAGTTCCTCATTGATTAACTGCATCTCTTCATTGGAGGATTTGAGTTCTTCATTGGAGGTCTCAAGTTCCTCATTGTAATCTTTGAGACGTTCTTCCTTCATCTTCAGTTCCCGTTTAAGCTCTAAGATGCGCGTGTCAACTTCCGTTAAGCTCTCAGGGGTTCCTTGATCGGCTTCTATTTTGGCGGCCTTCTCTGTTTGGCTCTGCTCCCACTCAGGCAGTTCTTCAAAAGTGACCAGAAACAGGTCCGGCCCTGAAAATGCATCAAAACCTGCTTTCACAGGCCGTAACGCCATATTGATTGTGGTAAAGTCACCGTTGGTTTTAACCCGCAGGCCGGGGTGTAATACCGGCTTTTTATCGACCATGACTTTGTACAGGTCCACGGTCAACTCCTGACGCAGTCCCTCGCGGGCCATATTCAGGATATTCAGGCCAGCTGCAGCCTCGCCCATGGCAGGTTCCAGGTACTTGCCGGTATGGCCATGAATATAGAGGACATCGCCGCGTTGATTAATGAGCACGCCGACCGGGGCATAATATTGCAGCATAGCCTGTTCGGTCAGCCTTTGTAATTGAGGTTTGCTCTCGACAGGAGCCTTGCCTGAATGTCTTTGAATTTCCCTGCTTTTAACTTGTGATGGGATAAATGGTCTTATAGGAAAACGCCCACTACTAACATCCTTTTTCCTATACAGTTTTGACTTGCGGTCCACTGTGTCAAAAAGATCTTCGAACTTGCTTACTGTTTCGGAGGGGCCGAGGAAGAGAAATCCTCCCGGGTTCAATGCATAGTGAAAGAGGGGAATGAGCTTCTTCTGCAGTTCCCCGTCCATATAGATCAGCACGTTGCGACAACTTATCAGGTCAAGTTTGAAGAACGGCGGGTCTTTGATAATGTCATGCTCGGAAAAAACTATCATGTCACGAATGCTTTTCTGGATGCGATAATTGCCGTCCGAACCCGGAATAAAGAAGCGTTCCAGCCTTTCCGGTGAGATATCCACGGAGATGATGGGAGGATAGACGCCGCTGCGGGCCTGCTCTATAGCCCGACTGTCAATATCGGTTGCAAAAATTTGTACCTGGAAAATTTGATTCATCATTTCCATCTGCTCCTTTAGCAGGATGCCTATTGAATATGCCTCCTCACCTGTGGAACAGCCGGGTACCCAGACTCGTATTGCTGAGTCCGGATGATTGCCTGTTAAAAGATCCGGAATGACTTTTTGACGGAGTGTTTCGAACGCCGCAGGATTGCGGAAAAAATTGGTGACACCAATTAAGAGGTCGTGAAAGAGCGCCTCTACCTCGGCAGGTTTCTGCTCTAAATAATGCACATATTCATCCACACTCTCAATATTCTTGATGGCCATGCGCCGTTCGGTGCGGCGGGTGATAGTGTTCTGTTTATAATGGGAAAAGTCGTGACCCGTCTGACTGCGCAGCAGGTTGAATATTTTTTTCATCGCTTCTTCAGCCCTGGTTTCCAGTTTAGGTTTTTTTCCAAAGGCTTGAGAGACATAGTCAATGAGAGAGACCGGCATCTCGGCCGGCGGCAGGATGTAGTCTGTCAAACCTGCAGCAATGGCGCTGCGCGGCATGCCGTCATACTCGCTGGATTCAGGGTTCTGTACCATCACCATACCGCCCTCGGTCTTAATCGCCCGTGCCCCCAGTGTGCCGTCGCTGCCCGTACCCGAGAGTATGATGCCAATGGCCAGCTCCTGCTTGCTCTGAGCCAGGGATCTGAAAAATAAATCAATTGGCAGGCGATGACCATGCGGCTCGGCCGGTTTTTGCAGATGCAGCGTGCCATACTCAAGAACCAGGTCGTAGTTCGGCGGGATGACGTAGACACAATTAGGCTGGACAACCATTCCGTCCTTGACCTCATAAACCGGCATCCAGGTATAGCGTCCGATCAGGTCGGTGAGGATGCTTTTATGGTTAGGGTCAAGGTGCTGCACCAGAACAAAGGCCATACCTGACTCTTTGTCGTCGGGAATAGCTGAAAAAAAGGCTTCGAATGCAGCCAGCCCGCCAGCTGATGCGCCAATCCCAACGATAGGAAAATCTTCTGTTGGGGATTTATTCGAGTCCGCATCCGAAGCAGGGTACTCATCCGAAGCAGGGTACTCATCAGTAGAGGTTTCTTCTGCGGTTTGCAGCTGTTTTTCTTCCGGTACTTGCGTTTTCCCTTTGCCTGCAGTTTTATTTTCGACCATATTATCGCATCCTTTCATGCATAATCTTCGCCTGGGTTTGAACTTATAAAGATAAAATAAATTTGGGGAGTTTTCGCTTGTCTGAAAAATTCTCTTATTGCCATAATTTATTGCACTTTCTGCACTTTATCTTTACTTTCCCGCACTATTTTCTTCATTACAGGCGTTCATGTGCAAGTGCCCGGAATACGATTCAGGAATGCCATTTTTTCAATTTCCAGCACCGATATTGAGCCCTGCGGCTTTAGATATATTTTTGCTCTCTATTTATTCAAAAATTTATATTATGATTTTTATATTCAAACCATATTCTAAAACCTAAGTACCTCCAATTATCCGTCCTCAGTATATTTCAAAATTAATTTAGTATTTAATTTATCTCGTTATCCAAATATTTTTATTAAATGGATTATCTATAGGTAACTAACGGAATAATTAGAGGATATCTGAACAATAAAAATAAAGGAAATTTCAGAAATATCTATATAGCTTTATTTAAATTTTTATATAAAATATAATTATCTTTCAAGTTGTTCTTCATTTTCCTTAAAAGCTATCATTGAAGTATTTCGACTTTGGAAGGATAGTATACAATATGAGTTTCCAAGAGGCAAAAGACCTGAAGTCCATATCTTACAAGACACTATTAGAGGAACACCAGTCTTTGTTAGATGAAAATAGTGCCTTAAAAAACGAAATACAGAGCCTTAGAGCACGTATGGAGGAGCTGGGGGCTCAGACCGGAGAACAGCGAGAAGCAAATGAAGCATTGAGCGAGAGCGAAAAACGTTATCGACTGATCTTCGACAACAGCATGGATGCCATTATCCTGACCGACCCCAGAGGTGCTGGAAAAGTCCTTTCAGCTAATCCGGCTGCCTGTCGTATGCTCGGATGGTCGGAAGAATATATTATCGGTAAGATGCGTTATCCGCTGCTTGACCCGGAAGACCCGGCAACATCCACCTTTTTAGACGAACGTGCACGCTCGGGCTCGGCAAGAACACAGATCACTTACAGGCGCAAAGACGGAACAACATTAATTGGAGAGCTTAGCAGCACTCTTTTTACAGATATCAATGGAGAACCCCGGTCAGTTGCTATTATCAGGGACATTACCGAGCGCAAGCGGGCCGACGAAGCATTGCATGAGAGCAAGAATACATTGGAATCGGCTTTAGCAAATATGAGCGATGCTGTGTTCATTTCCGATGCAGAGGGAAATTTCGTTAACTTCAACGACGCTTTTGTGACATATCATCGGTTCAAGGACAGAGCTGATTGCTCAAAGAGCATTTTTACCTGTTCTACTCTTCTGGATGTCTGGTTCACTGAAACCGGTGAAATTGCAAAGCCTGAGATGTGGGCTGTGCCACGGGCGTTACGTGGCGAGAGTGCAAAAAACTTCGAGTA
>JAUPKV010000638.1 GCA_030837265.1 Methanobacteriota archaeon | reverse complement strand
TCTAATTTTGATAATATAGAGCCTTTTATGCAGCCTTGATTTGTTTTCATGTTTGATTAAATCGTTGTTCTAATCATGAGTTACTTTTAGATCAATAAAAATTTGTTCTTTCCCCACCATAAAAGAATATAAGCGTTAATAAGTGTAATAAATTGCGTTGAATACTATAAAAGCCTATAACAAAACCTAAAAATCATTAAAACGCTTTATGGCCCGATTGTTATACAAAAAACTTAAATCAAAATTTGATTCCCAAATACCAACTAACTTAAACTAACAATATGAAAAAAACTCTTTTAATAATTGTGTTGTTGCTCGCCTTCATGGGCCCTATTTTTGCACAAGAAACACACTCGCATGGTCTAAATGAAAAAGTTGATTATAAGTACAGTATCAAATGACGTACACTGTCATTTTGTTGATTTTGTTCATAATACAGATGGCATTGAGATTCTTCTTGAAAAAAATGGACAGTGCGAGTGTAGATAATATTGTTTTGTTCGGTTTATTTGTTACCAAATTGTGGACGGATTTTGATCGGGAGAGACCAACATATTATGACGATAATGATGCACCGGTGTATTACTATTCATTCACCGATGTGATACTTGCTGAAGCGATTAAGAACCTGCCCAAAGAACAGAGAGACAGAATATATCCAATGATTTGCGGGTTTAATCCGGTTGATAAGAATGGCTTAGATCGTATAAAGCGGATGGTGGAAATGTCCCTGATTTATGGGTTGGAATTGGTGAAGTTTTTTCAGGCATGATGATCTTACCCGAATGACCTATGGTAGAAATCCAACTGCTAATTGTGCTTCCATGGAACCCGTTTATGAATATGCCGCAGAGAAAAATCTCCCTATTTGGATTCATTGTGATATAGGGGATCCGATTTCGAACATAATGACATTTCTATATGAAATGAGAAGAAATGGGGTCATGTCTACTGTTGACCATGGAAGATAAAATGCTGTATGTTGCAACATGTCACGTCCACTTAGAATAGAATATCCTGGAGCATGGTATCATGTAATGAACCGTGGTAGACGGTCCGAATCCATTTTTTCATATAGGCATGATTATTTAATGTTTATTGATCTACTGATTGAAATATCTGAAATGTGGAATGTAAATATAGCGGCATAATGTTTAATGACAAACCATTATCATATTTTGCTGCAAACATCAGATGGGAATATTTCAAGATTGATGAGGCATCTGAACAGCATGTACACCCAGAGATATAACAGGACACATGGGCTTGATGGTCTCTTTTCAGGGGAAGGTACAAAGCGATTCTTGTCTGTCATGACAGCCATCTTCTACAACTGGTGAGATATATACATAAGAACCCGGTAAAAGCAGGTATAGTTAAAAATATGCCGGATTATGAATGGAGTAGCTACAAAGGTTATCTTTCATATGCTAAAAAGTGAAATTGGTTACATAAAAATTATATTTTTTCCATGATAACTCCAAAAAAACGGGGCAGGCTGAAACCGTTTATTGAATTTATGCAAAAAGATGATTCAGAAAAAGTTACAAGACCGTTTTCTTTAAAGAAACTCCCCTCATTTTTTGATCATGAAACTTTCATGACAGGAATAAAAGAAAAATATAATTTTTTAGAATTATGACCATTTATCAGGATCAGAAACCTAATTAGTCACTCAAAATACGAGACCAAAAGAAGCTAATTTTGAGTTTTGGGGTTGGTTCCTTAACAAAAGATTAAGTTTATTAAAAATGTATCACTTTTAAACTGTAAAAAATCCATGACCTCCGAAAAATCACAAGATCATAAGGTTTTCAGGTTGTGGATGTAAATTAATTTAAAACTTTTTCAGGAAACCGAAAATGAGTTCCATAAACTGCGAGGATCTCCCTGAATTTGCGAAAATCCAAGGCTGCAAACCGAATTCGTATTTGAACGGAAATAGGCAGACTCCCGTTTTAACGGAAGAATTCTACAAGAACAGCCCTGAGCACCTTCTGGAAGAACTGACTCGGATAGGTACACTTACTCGGCTTTTCCTTGAAAAAACTCGATCTGAGGCTGGAAAGGACAGCCAAGACTTTCCAAGCATGTTCATTTCGGAAACTGAGGCAAACTCGATTCTACAGGCTGTTTGTTGCGGTTCTGAAGCTTGCCGGGTGCAGGGACTAAAATCTGAAGAAATTGAAGTGTGGAAAAGGACGATCAGCAAGAAAAAATCAGAGAGCCTGAAAAGAGGAATCAAGTTAAGGCTGCACAGCTTATCTGAACTTTTTTCCCTTACTCCTTTTCAAACGGATGTCCTTTTGATAGGTCTTGCCCCGGAACTTGACGGACGCTTTGCAAAGCTCTACGTCTACCTGCAAAATGATCTGATAAAAAAGCAGCCATCGGTAGGGATGATTCTTGAGCTTCTCTGCGCCAGCCTTGAGGAAAAACTTGAGGCGAGAGAATACTTTTCTCCGTCTGCCCCTTTGCTGAGAAACAGGCTTATTTCTCTTGTTGGGGACGGTGCGGATGCAAACCCTCCCCTGCTGGCAAAATTCATTAAACTGGATGAAAGGATAGCGGCTTTTTTGCTGAATTCGGATGAAATTGACCCAAAAATTGCCTGGTTTTCAGCACTGATAAAGCCTGTAAGGTCTTTTGACGATCTTATTTTTCCGGATGATCAGAAAAACTACCTTCTTGAAGCTGTAAAGCGAAGAATAGAGGAAGATTCCAGGCACATGTTTTACTTTTACGGGCCATCTGGGACAGGAAAAAAGCTTGCTGCTGAGGCGTGTTGCAGAGAACTCGAAGTAAGTTTGCTTCTTGCAGACGCCGGAGCATTTCCAAAAGGCGCAGAAGGTGAGGCTCTTAACCTTATATTAAGGGAAGCTCTCCTCCAGAAAGGGGCAGTTTTCATTGAAAATTTTGATGCTTTATGGGGGCACAATCGACCTGGGCAGGATTTAGATTCAGATCTTTCAAGTTCTGACCCAGGTTACGGCACTTCTGGCTCCGATTTATCAGGTTCGGATTTCTCAAGATTTGGCTTTTCCGGGGCAGGTCTTTCAAGCCTTGTCAGGGCACTGGACTCTTTTCCAGGGCCTGTATTTTTATCCGCTGGCCAATTATGGGAACCCGGAAGTACCCTGCAAAACAATACTTTTATAAGCTGTGCTTTTCCCCTGCCTGCTTTTGCGGAGCGGAAACAACTATGGAAAACGTGCCTGGAAAACTATGAAAACAGTGTTGGAGATACAGATATAGAAGATCTTGCTGCCAGATTCAAACTAAGCGGCGGTCAGATAAGGGATGCTGTCTCGACTGCGAAAGGTTTTGCCACCTCAAAGTCAAGGGAAAAGGCAGTCCTTTCTGCAGAAGACCTCTACAGGGCTTGCAGGAACCGTTCCAGTTTAAAATTAAACTCCCTCGCCCGAAAAATCAATCCGCGGAGGAAATGGGATGATCTCGTCCTGGCTGCGCCGGTTAAAGAGCAGCTTGAAGAGATCTGCGCATTTGTCAGGCATAAGGAGACCGTTTATTCCGAATGGGGGTTTGATAAAAAGCTTTCTCTCGGGAAAGGGCTGAATATCCTTTTTGCAGGCCCTTCAGGCACCGGGAAGACCCTAGCTGCCGAGATTATTGCAGGAGAGGTTGGACTTGACCTCTACAAAATTGACCTGTCAGGCATCGTGAGCAAATACATAGGGGAGACGGAGAAGAATTTGAAAAAGATCTTTGGAGAAGGTGAGATCTGTAATGCGATCCTTTTCTTTGACGAGGCCGATGCCCTTTTCGGGAAACGTTCCGAAGTCAATGACTCTCACGACCGCTATGCAAATATCGAGGTAAGCTACCTGCTCCAGCAGATGGAAGAACATGAAGGTACAATTATCCTTGCAAGCAATTACAAAAAGAACCTGGACGATGCTTTCCTCAGGCGGCTGCAGTTTGCTGTGGAATTTCCGATCCCGGATGAAGCCGCAAGAAAAGAGATCTGGACCGGCATGTTCCCTGAAAATGCCCGGCTTGGGGAAGATGTGGACTTCAATTTCCTCTCAAAGTTCAAGCTCACAGGAGGAAATATCAAAAATATTGTCCTGCTTTCTGCAGTGCTGGCTGCTGACGGTTCTGGAGTCATAGGGATGAAAGAAATTCTGAAGGGGCTGAAGCGGGAGTTTCAGAAGATGGGCAAAATCTGCACACCTGCGGATTTCGGGGTTTTTTATTATCTGGTGAAATGAAAACGAATGGGAAAGGTAAATTATAAAGAGAAATCAGAAAGATAGTTAGGAAGATAATCACGAAGAAGTGGGTAAAGAATCTACTATTCAATTTCTGTTGGCAGGAGACATGAAAATGTCGGATTATACGGCGATTGCTGATGTTGGTGATACTCTGGTAGAACTCCTGAGAGTAAACATGAAGGACCTTATACCTGCGGATTCGGTAGCACTTGTGTCTCCCGGGGAAATAGAAGGCAAGGATAACATCCGCCTCTCACTTTTTCTCTACCAGGTCGAGGAAAATGTCTACCTGAAAAACCAGGGAATGGAAAATCTGGGAGCCTCGAAGGAAAAAAAACCTCCTCTCGCCCTTGACCTATATTACATGCTGACCTCGTATCCCGCTTCGGGTATTCAGGACAGGACCGAAAGAACCCAGGAAGAACACAGCATTCTGGGGAGAGCCATGCAGGTACTGCACGATAACCCTATTCTTACAGGTTCGGTTTTGAAAGGAAGCCTTTCTGAGTATGATAATGAACTGCATGTTATAATAACGTCAATGAGTCTGGATGATATGAGCAAGATCTGGAGTACCTTCAAAGAAAAAAGCTTCAGGCCCTCGGTCTGTTATCTTGTAACATCAGTGAAAATCGAGTCTACATGCGAAAGGAGTATCACCAGGGTTACTGGTGGCTATAATCAGAGAAAACCTGAAAAGAGGGAACCGTGAATGTCTTCTGTCAAATCGTTTATGGGTAAAATGGAGAACAAGGGCCAGCAGGGTTATGTTTTTTCCTGTCCCTCTTCTATCTGTCTATCCTTTGCGGTATGGCCTGTTGACGACTATACGCAAAAAGAGCCTATTGGAGATATTAGAGTAACGATTAATGGAGAAAAAATAACAGGTATAAAAGCTTTGAAAAACTTAAGTGGCTATTTTGTTTTT
This sequence comes from Methanobacteriota archaeon, assembly GCA_030837265.1. The sequence goes on along the minus strand of JAUPKV010000638.1, from coordinate 24,004 downwards.
TCGGGTTTCCCAGAAGGCAAGTATACTTTAAATGTGGAGTCTGAGCATTACTTTTCCGGTGAAAGGATAGTTGATACTTCCTCTTTTGTCGGTTCAAAGGAACCACTCGTCGAAGTTTTTCTCAAGCCCATGCCGTCATATCCTTTTCCGGAAAGGGCAACTCTTGTCAGAGGTGTGCTTGCTATAGATCCTGACTTTTTACCGGGCATAACAGTGAAGGCAGTATCAACGACATCAGGCAGAGAAGTTACAAGTACGCCTGATGAAAATGGAGAATTTGTTATTTATTTCAAGGAAATTATTAAAGGAAAGTCCAATGTCGTCGTGGATATAAAAGGGGAAAAGGTTGAAAAAACGCTTACTGTGACTATAGAAGAAGGCAGCAGCACTTATACAGGAATTATTTCTATTCCCTGAACGCTACCTTGAAATTTTACTCCTCATTTCTTACGAATCATTAGGTGATCCAATATTTAGCGGTTTACATGGATTGGGTTCTATGTTTTTTAGTGAATAATCCTACTCATTTCTTGTTAGCATGTAAGATTATGGAAGATATTTTTCTAATAACCTAAGACGTACAAATCTTTTATAAATCAGCAGAAAAAAATACAAATTTATAAAGTTAAAATCATAGAAATGATGAGTAAAAATAATTCTTTGAACCATGGTAAAAAACAGTTAAACTAAGGAAGTTGCTATTTAGAACTGATTCAATTTGGAATTATTGTTTGTTTAAATATTTTGTCAAATTATTGTATCCTTTTTTAACGGATGACTATTAAAATAAGTCTAAAATTTATTGAGGTTAAATTGGAAAAACCCTATTTTGCGAAAATTAAGAATTCAATTTCAACTATTTGGGTTCTTTTCTTTAAAAAAATAATATCGTTCTCGAGTGTGAGAACGCGAAGAAATTAGGAACGGAACATGTATCATTGAAAAGCTAGATATAAAAAATATTACATTTAAAATCTCTCTAGTTTTTTCATATTTATGAATAATCGTTTAAGCTTATTTAGAAAAATACTCTTGAAAAATTAAGTTTTTTTATATGTTGCCTAAATTCTTAATATATATAATATATATGTCATCTTACATCTAAATATTTTTATACCTGAAAAAACTTAAGAAAATTATAAAAACAAATATTAAATGTTATGAAGATCCGGTGGTTCCGGGTTTTTAGAAATAGCGATTATAAATGATATGGATGGAGAGTTTGGTATGCCAGAATATCTTTCCCCGGGCGTATATATTGAAGAATTCGAAATTGGCGCAAAGCCAATGGAAGGGGTTTCAACCAGTACCGCAGGGTTCCTGGGAGAAACCGAAAGGGGTCCGACCACACCCTGCCTGATTACCAGCTGGTTGCAGTATCAGAGGGTTTATGGCGGTTATTTCGGAAACGACAAATACCTTCCGGGATCAGTAGATGGATTTTTTAGGAACGGAGGAAAGCGGTGCTTTATAAGCAGAATCGTCAAATCTGGAGAAAAGCCTGCCACAACAGCCGGCTTAAAGCTGAAAGTAGCTGATAAAAACGTCCTGACGGTAGAAGCTTTCGGAGACGGAAACTGGGGAAACAGGGTAGCCTTACAGCTCTCCAGAGGGACTTCCGGTGGATTCAGACTGGATGTATTTTACTGGAAAAAAACACCTGCCTCCCTTTATAACCCTTATAAGGATACGAAAGCACAACCGCGTCCGGCAGTTAGTGAGATATTTGATAATGTGTCGACAAGTGAAGGGTCTCCAGAATATTTCGGTAAAACCGTCAATGGGATCTCAAATTTAATAAAAATCTCGATTCAGGAAGGGGACTCCGCAGAGCTGTTGAATGCTCTGGAAGCTCCGTTAGAGCTTCAATACCTGATAGATGGCAGTGATGGAGAGGGAGACTTAACGATTTCGGACTACGAAAGAAGTGATCCTGCAGACGACGTACCCGGAAAAAGAAAAGGTCTGACCGCATTAAAAGGAATTGAGGATATTTCCCTCATCTATGCCCCTAACGCTTATGCTATCCCGGGCCTTGTGGGTTCCCTGATATCGCACTGTGAAAACCTCAGGTACCGTTTTGCAATTCTTGATGCACCACAGGGATCTTCAAATGTCCCAGGCCTGGATCCGAGAAGTGATACTCCCACAGACCATGCCGCCTTCTATTATCCCTGGATTAAAATAATCAACCCGGAAACAGGAATGCTGCAGCTTATGCCCCCTGGAGGGTATGTTGCAGGCGTTTATGCCCGCAGTGACACTGAAAGAGGAGTGCACAAGGCTCCTGCCAACGAAGTCGTGTTTGGAGCCTCGGACCTTGAGTTCCAGATTATGAAGGGAGAACAGGACGTTTTGAATCCGAAAGGTGTAAACGTCATCAGGGCATTTCCAGGGAGGGGAATTCGTATCTGGGGAGCCCGTACTCTTTCTTCCAATACTCTCTGGAAATATATCAATGTCCGCCGCCTCTTCATTTTCATAGAAGCCTCCATAGAGAAAGGGACCCAGTGGGTCGTTTTTGAGCCAAACGACTACCGCCTCTGGTCAAGGGTAAAGATAACAATAACTCAGTTCCTGACAGGCGTCTGGAGAAGCGGAGCGCTCATGGGGACAACTCCGGAAGAAGCCTTTTTCGTAAAATGCGACCGGAGCACGATGACCCAGGACGATATCGATAACGGAAGGCTTATCTGCATCATAGGTATTGCACCTGTGAAACCTGCGGAATTTGTAATCTTCAGGATAGCCCAGTGGCAGGGCGGCTCCGCAGCTACTGAATAATTAAAGAAAATAATTAATCAGTATAAAAATGACAAGTCCAGTGATACTTAGACGATTATACAGAATTTTGTGTAAAGGAGAATAAGTTATGGCAGACAGACCAGATCCCTACAGGCAGTTCAGGTTCAAGGTTACAGTTGGAGGTACAGAAGCACATTTTAGTGAAGTTACTGTTGCGGAAACGACGGTTGATCCCATTGATTATCGGGAAGGATCAGAAGATCCCCGATTTAGAAAAGTTTCCGGCCTTACCAAATTCGGGAATATTACCCTGAAGCGTGGAACCGGAGACACTCTGGAGTTTTACAATTGGGTAAATAATGTCCATCTAAAAGGGTCAGAGGCTTCGAGACAGGATATTGTCATTACCCTACTCAACGAGAGTGGTGAAGAGAAAGCAAAATGGTCAATTATACGTGCGTGGCCGACAAAATACAAACCTTCTGACTTAAATGCCAAAACCAATGATATTGCAATAGAATCTATAGAATTTGCCCATGAAGGTATTACGCGGGAAGCATGAAGAGGGTAAATAATTCTAAATGAAATCCTTCTGAGAAGTTTCTTCCTCACGTTATTTTTTCTAAAAAGGCTCATTATTCGGAGATAGATGCTATGACGTTTCAGACAGAATTTGAGTTTACTCTTCCCAAGGGTTATGTGGATAATGAAGGGAACCTGAATAAAAAAGGAATTATGAGGCTTGCAACGGCCGCAGATGAGATTCTCCCCCTGAAGGATCCGAGAGTGCAGGCAAATCCCACATATCTGACCGTAATCCTGCTTTCAAGAGTCATAATGAAGCTTGGGGATTTGCCGGTGATTGATACAAAGATTACTGAAAACCTGTTTGCTTCGGACTTTTCATATCTACAGGACTTTTACAACAGGATCAACGACAATGGCAATTCAAACTTCAGGGCAACCTGCCCTAAATGTGGGCACAATTTTGAGGCAGAACCGTATTCTCAGGGGGAATAAGTGGCTACCCCCTTGACAGAATTTACGAGGAGGTAGCCTTCATTGCTTACTATTTCCACTGGTCTCATGAAGAGATAATGAATCTGGAACACAGGGAGAGGCAGCGCTGGTGTGAAGAAATTTCCAGAATAAACAGGAGTCTGAGCGGAGAAAAACAGAGAAGCATTCTGGAAATCTGACAGTCAAGAACAAATTTGAGCAAAAGGTATCACAACCACAGGCTAGACACTAACATAACAAAGAGAAAAGGACAAAATCCGAAATGACAGGCGATGTTTATTGAACAAAAAAAGACAAGACCCCTACCCTTCGTTCAGGTTTAGTGTCGAATTTGACAATATTGAGGTTGCCAGTTTTTCTGAAGTGAGAGGACTTCAAATAGAAGTCGAAATGGAGTCTTATAAAGAAGGTGGTGTAAACGACTTTGTGCACATCTTTCCTAAAGGGGTTAAATACCAGCCCCTTGTCTTGAAGAGAGGAATTGCCGGTCCTTCGGTATTGGACGAATTGAAGAACTGGTATAAAGACATGGTGTATGGAAATATTGCTCGAAAAAACGTGACGGTCATTTTGAAGGATTCAAACGGGATTGAAAAACGTCGCTGGAACTTCAAGGGAGCTTATCCGGTAAAATGGATAGGACCCGAACTAAAAGCTGACAGTAATTCCATAGCTATCGAAAGCATTGAATTGGTTCACCAGGGGATCTTTTACGTAAAGTAAAAATTTAATGAAAACTTAGACAAAACTAAACACAGGTGAAGCGATATGATTTCTTTTCATAACCCCAGGTTTCATGAAAAAATCATGAAAAAATATGGTAGAAAAGTCAGGAAATCATGTTTTCCAAACCTGTTTTTCAAGCAAGATTTTAGATCGCTGGGTCAAAGGAAGAGCCATGTTTTTGTTCACGTCAAACTTGATTTTCACAATGCTTTATTCTTGAAAAAATTTCCCATAAGTTCTACGAAAGAAAAGATGCATGAAACTTCATTTTTTCCTCTAAATCTCAAAATTCTCGGTTCAATCCCTGTTAAGCAAGCAAATGAGAAAAATATCTCTTGTAAATTAGGATCCGGAAAAAGCGAACCTCAGAACTTAACATACAGGTTTACGTTTCCAAAATTACTATCTGAAAGCTCTAAGTATTCAGAGATTACAGTTCCTAGATCTATATCATCTAACGTTTCACCTTTCAGGTTAATCAACCAGAAATTAATAGTGAGTAACCTTCAGTCCTCGAGCCTGAGAGTTCTGAATCCTGATACATTCGGATTTCAGAATTTCAACTATTTTTCTACCAATTCCACTTTACTAAATCTAGAGAGTCTCAAGCTCAACGTTCTCAAATTTATTTTGCTTGAAAAAAGCTATAGAGTACTTCTCTCCAGAATAAGAAACGGAGTTAGAATTCTTCAAAATAGTGAGAACACTTTTTCAAAAAAGAACAGTCTCTTCTTTACACGGTCCCGACTGCCTGTAGCCCATGAAATCAGTTTTGAGGGATCAGGATTTACAAGCCCTGCGGCTTACTCACCTCTTTCTCTCCTTACAGCAAGCGGCTTTTTCCAGAAAGTTTACGGTAGAACTTTGAGAAAAAATAAGCTAGAACGTCCAGGTAGTGACATCTCAGGAAAAGTTGTTCCAGGAATGAGATCCTGTAGAGGGATTAAAGGCTCCACAGGGATTATAGGTTTTAAGGATTCAGAAGTCTTACTGGCGCCTTTAAGCAGACTTTCTAACTCCCAGAGCCTGGAATACAAATCAGAAACTGGAATGAAAAGGATCAGGCCCCGACGGAAAAAGCAGTATTCAGGTGTGGAGCGGTTAAAAAAGGGCGCCTGGGAAAAGCAGCATAAATGGACAAATGCAGTTTTGTGTAACTATGAGAAAAATATCTTTAAAATAGCCGGGTTTGCTGCAGATTGTCTAATTCATCCTTTGACTACTGTTCTTGCAGAAAGCGGCCTTTCTCGTAAAATTCAAAGTGAAAGCTTTGTTAAAGTAGAACAACTTCAGCTTCCGGTCCAAAACTTCTCACTGCATGGAGATGCTCCGGAAAAAAGATTCGGTACCGAAATCACAGGCCTCAAAACCTATAATGAGTCACCTGAACCATTAAGCCAACTTTTTAACCTGTATAGCCTTAAAGGAAAAACTTGTAAAGAAGTGGTTAAAAGCATTCCGAGAGGAAAACATTCAAGTGCGGAACGCCCAGAACTGAGAGTCTGGAAAAAACAGAATCTAATTGAAGGAAAAGCAGAACAAGGACAGGGAAAACGACATGCTTTTAGAAAGATCGGGAGTATGATCCACTCTCCTTTTGTTCAAAATCTAATCCAGAATAATCAGGAGAAAACTTCTTTTCTCGTCGACTACGAATCTTTAACTGACCCTGAAAACCCTGAAATGGCCCATAATTTTCCGTATCAGAAAAGGAGAGTTTTGTTTCCATATTATAAAAAGAGTCCCGGAAAACTACCTTCAGCAGTTCGAAGATTTTCAGCAAAAGAAACAACTACCGGGAAAGACATTCCAGGAAAATTCCGCGAAAACTTGCTAATCTTCCATAGCATGTTCCTAAAGGAAGCTATTCCAGGCTTCCCAGCCCTTTACATACAACAGCTTACTTCCAGACCGATTACTCGAATAAGAAATCCATTATCGCATCCTAGTTTGCGGTCAGGCACAACCGTTGCTCCGATTTATCACACCGCTTTTCGGAGTTTTCGACCAAACCTTTTCTCTGGAGGCAGAGCAGCTTTTTCATTCCGCTGGCAGAAGACCTCTAAACCGGAAAGTTCGTTTTTCACCCTAAATTCTCATCTTGAAACAAAGCCGTCCAGGAAGCAATTATTTTCTAGATTCAATGTTCAAAGAATCCTATTAACTAGGAATAAACCAGGTCGTACAACTGAAACTTTTGTACCACATGGAATGAATGGCTCGCCAGTAAATGCTGTACAGGAAAAGGGCTCGCGTTCCCAATATTCCTGGATTCTGAAAACATTTGAATTACCCAAAGTTCTGTTTCCTTCCCGTATAAAGATCATTAAAGGTGAAAATCCGGTTTATCCGCAAAAAATACCTTTGTCTCGAGATAAAGAGAATATGGCGACTTACACACCCGAACAGTCACTAATCCAATTGCCCAGCCTCGCCAGAGACCGGATATTCAAGAGTCATGTGGTTTCGAAATCAAATTTAACAAAAAAATATAACTTTAATCCTTTAACGTTTAATACAATCGGCATTAAGGATATTTATTCGAATTCTCAGCAGGTCTTCCAAGCGTTCAGTTATACAGGAACTCGTACATATTCCGAAATTGACAGTCGTCCTGAGGATCAGAGAACCTTAAGTAAAGGAGTTTCCAGATTCAATTCCCTTCGTATAAGGAATTACCTGAAAGAAGGCTATCTTCTGTCTGGTCCGGCTATTCAGATAGACAAACTGCAGGACAGATTTATCCGGCCCGTATTCTTCAAGGCTCTGAGCACAATTGTCTACAGATTCGGAAAGCAAGAAATTTTGCCAGCCCGTAGAACGCAGTATATGAAATCAGATGGCAATAAAACATCGACCTTTGGTTTGAGGGAAGTATTTCTAAACCTCCAACAAAACCACATAATTCAGAATATATCGGTTCATACAGAAAGATATCCTGTTACGTGGACATCAAATCCCCCAATAACCAGTAAGCAAAGTTATCCTGCATTCTTAAAATATTTCTCAGTTCTCCCCAGAAAAAAGATTCTGGAATATTCCAGGATTTTACATTCCACTTTAGGTATGAATACACATGCTACTACTGAACAACATTCAATTTTAAGTAAGATACCATATCCTGTCCCTGCAAATAACCTTTTATCAAATATATTCTCAGGCATGCCCTCTACAAGTGTTCCAATTCTTTTGTTATCAAAAACTACTGGCATAGCTTCCGAGAAAACCGTTCCAGTATATAACCTGTTGAAATCCGCTTATTCTTTGAAATCTGCTTATTCTATTATTTCCCATAATTCTCTACTTACTAAAAAATTTGAGGTTCCCTCGAATACCGAAACGGAAAGTTCGAATGCCGAAGGTCTGAGATATAAACCTGCTTTGAGATACAAACCTGCTTTCACATCACAGATTTCCAGAATACGAAAAACCTATGGGCAAAAAGTTTCTCACTGGAAAATGGCAAGAATGAATCTGAATCCTGAAGACGAAAAAAAGAGATACGCAAATCCGGAAATTTCCCTGCAGAGGAGATCGTTGGACTCCCTAGAAAGAAAAGACAACAAGTACCGCATAAATAAAAACATTGACGCTTTTAAAGAAGTACAGATGAGACAGCGTCTTTTCTCAGATTTTGTTCTCTCGTCCAGGTATGATTTCATAAAGGGAATGAAGTGGAAGAAAATCACTTTTGCTACCTGTAAACCAGAGAAAAAACCGGAAAAAAGGTCGGATATTTTCGACGGATTCTTATTCGGACCTCGAATCCTCAGGGGTTCTGAAAAAACAGCAAGCTCTCGTATAAATTCAAAGTCAGGAAGCACTGATTTTGTATTTCCAAAGAGCAGGAGAGCAGGCAAACCCTATGAAATTATGGGTTTTGAGCTTTCCGGAAGAGTAAAGTCCGAGTTGAAGCATGCAGGGGAGAGTTATCAAAAAACAGGAAGAGAAGATCTTGTCTACGGGACTTCGGAACCTTTGTCTGAGGAAATGAAAAAAATCAAGAGAATTATTTTTGAAACCAGGGAAATAGTAGCAGACCACCTGGGATCCCATATGCCGCGGATAACAGGAAATCCTGAACAGGCTATGGATATTGAAGATATGTCAGAAAAAATCATGCAGTCAATAAACCGCAAATTGAAAATCGAAGCTGAAAGGAGGGGAATTTTCTGATTGAACCGAAAACTGGATTCATTAAGGTGCTGGAAGGACAGAAAAAAGGCACAGAAATACAGATCCTCTACTATCCTACCGAATATAGTATGGAAAAAAGTAATACTTTTTCTGAAATAAATGTGCTGGGGCTTGAAACTCCATTTATCCAGTATTCAAAAGGGAATTCAGGCAGTGTTTCCATGGAGGTTTTTTACGATACATATGAAGAAGGTGAAGACGTCAGAGACTATTCCAGCCAGCTATCTGACCTTTTAAAAATAGATACGGACCTCCATGCTCCTCCACCTTTAAGTTTTATCTGGGGAATGCCATCGGCAGAACCTTTTACATGCGTCCTTGAAAAGGTCAGTACGAAATATACAATGTTTTTATCGGACGGGATACCCGTCAGAGCTAGACTCAATATTACACTTAAAGAATTTAAAACAGCCCTCAATACGCGAGAACAGGCTAAACAGTCTCCTGATAAAACAAAGACTTATGTCACAAAAAGGGGAGACAGTTTGTGGTTAATTGCCAGTGAAAAGTACGGGGATCCTTCTATGTGGAGGCCGATTGCGGATAAAAACAAAATAAAAAATCCGAGGTTTATTAAACCCGGTATTGAGCTGTTAATTCCCCCTTTGGAGTGAGCTTTAATGACGTTCCCATCATCAGGCATTGCGGTCTATGCACCTACCTTTACGGTCAGGCTGAAAGAACAGGATGCAATAATTCCAGAAGGAGACATAAGCTCCGTAGAGCTAGTTGAGTATCTCGAATCCCCTGGAAAGTTTACAATTTCATTCAATGATGTACTGGACATGAAAAAACAGAAGTTCCGATGGCTTGATGACAATAGAATCCAGCCCGGCAACATTATTGAAATTTCTTTTAGCTACGCTTCCAGTTCAAAAAAAAGTACACTGGTATTTTTAGGTCGGATAAACTCTGTTACTCATGATTTTGATTTTAGCGGCAAAACAGCGCTGTCAGTTACAGGGTTCGACCTGTCTCACGACCTCCAGGAAAGCTGGAGTGGAAATTGTGTTTACAACGATAAAACGTATTCAGAGGTCGTCTCAAGTATAGCTTCCTCAAATAATCTTGATAGTGCAACGGTAGATGACTCCGAACAGGTTTATGAAAATATCTCCAGGCTGTTTGACGAAGATGACTATAAATTCATAAAAAGACTCGCAGACAGTATAGGTTTTGAATTTTTTGTAAGGGAAAAATTATATTACTTTCGCAAACCGGAAGATGAGAACGATGCAAAAATTATCTTTACAAACGGGATAAACATTGTGACTTTTACTCCTAAAGTGAACAGTTCAACCATTGTCAATGAAGTTAAGATTACTTCCTGGGATAGATACAAGAAAGAGGTTATTTGTCAAACTGCCAGCTTGAAAGACATTGAAAACAGTGTCTATATTCCCCAGGTGTTAAAAGGCCAACAGCCGGTTAAAAAAATTAGAAAATTTCTAAACGTACTTAGCGCAAAGGAAGCAAAAACACGTTCTATAGCGGAATTAAAAAGAAAGAATAAAAAATTATTTACAGGTCGTTTGGAAAGTATCGGAAATCCCTCCCTGCGTCCCGGAATGACTGTAAAAATAGAGAAAGTAGGAAACCGCTTCAGCGGGGTCTACTATGTTGAAGAAGCAAAGCACATTATAAAGAAAGAAGGGTACCAGACAACACTTGAACTAAGGAGATGTAAGTAATGGATTTTGATGGATTCTTTAATTCCCGAGAAACGAAACAGCAGGTCTCCGGCGTTGCAATCGCTCTTGTAAAAAGTACCAAGGATCCCGATGATCTGGGAAGGGTACAGATAAGTTTACCCTGGAGAGGGAAAGAAAATGAAATGTACTGGGCCAGACTTGCAACTTTAATGGGCGGAAACGGGCGGGGAACTTTCTTTTATCCGGATGTGGATGATGAGGTACTTGTGGCATTCGAGCATGGAGATATAGACTCCCCTTACATAATCGGAGCTCTCTGGAACAGCCAGGACACGCCTCCAGAAGCAAACAGTGAAGGAGAAAATAATGTAAAGATGATTAAAACCCGAAGCGGCCACGTAATAAAATTTGATGACACGGACGGAAGTGAAAAAATTGAGATCATAGACAAGACCGAGGAAAATAAAATCAGCTTCGATTCAGCTAATAACAAAATTTCCATAGAATGTGCAGGAGACATCGAGCTTCTAGCATCCGATGGGAAAATTATCATCGATGCCACGGAAATTGAAATAAAATCCTCAATTAAAATCAAAACCCAGGGCATCGAAATAAAACCTTCAGGTGCGGCAAAAATCGAAGCTTCAGGCCAGATGGACCTGAAAACCTCAGCCGTCATGAACATCAAAGGTTCAACTGTGAATATAAACTGATGTTGCGAGAGCCAAGACCAAAAAGAAGTTAAAAAATAGCAAAGAAGCTACAGTAAACATGAACCAGAAGGAAGCCGTGAAAATCTGAAATGAATCAAAAAGGCAGGAATCTAAAATATGGGAATGCCAGCAGCCAAACAGGGAGACAAAATTGTTGGGGTTGATATCCATATAATCATGATACCCACTCCGCCAGTAGGGCAAACAACTCCGACCCCACTTCCACACCCGTTCAATGGAAGCATAGATGGAAACCTCAGTAGTAACGTAAAGATAATGGGAAAGCCGGCAGCCACTGTGGATTCGACGGCAACGAACACACCTTCTCATGTTCCACAGGGTGGGTCATTCCAGAAACCGCCTTCCAATAAGGCTACGATTAAGATGGGAAGCCCAACAGTGAAAATAAATGGAAAAATGGCAGCAAGGAACGGGGATATGGCAATGACCTGCAATGATCCTTCAGATCTGCCTGTAGGAACTGTAATCGCAACAGGTACTGTTAATATAGGGTGAAGATTGATGGAAAGGGAATTTCTCGGAACCGGCTGGAAGTATCCGGTAGGTGTGGAGGCTGACGGGAGTATTTCAAGATCCAGCTACGAGGAAAACATCAGGGAATCGATTATGCTTATTCTGGGGACTGCTAAAGGCGAACGCTTAATGCGTCCTGAATTCGGCTGTTCCATACATGAGTATGCCTACAGTACTATGGACACACTTACGCGGCGTATGATTGAAAATGCTGTGTACGAAGCACTTGTAGCATGGGAGCCTCGCATTGAGGTGAATGAGATCAAAACCCTCACCGAAAAAGCCCTGGAAGGAAAACTTCTGATAAGTATAGATTACAGGGTGCGGAGGAGCAATACCCAGGTAAACCTTGTCTACCCATTTTACCTGAAAGAAGGAACCTGAAGAACTAATTTAATCAAGCCCGGTCAAGAAGTCCGAAAGTCTTTTGCCAGACCTGTCCAGAAGTAGCCATAGAAAAAAAGAGGAACTTGGAGAAGCTCAATGGAAAGAGAAATTCCGAAGATATGGGAAATTACGGCAGACACGATGCTGGAGAGTATCAAAAAAAAGGCACCTTTTTATGTCCAGGAATGGACTCCAGGAGACGAAGGCGATTTTGGTACTGCTCTTTCTCGAATCTTTACGGATATGGTCGAAAATCTTGCCAGTAACCTGAATGAGGCTCCCCGGAAACATCTTCTTTCTTTCCTTGATGAGCTGGGCTTTTCCCTCAGTCCCGCCAAACCCTCACGCACGGTACTCTGTTTTGTTCCGGGTTCAAAGGCTCCAGAAAATGTAATTATTCCAGCCAAAACCAGTGTTACAGCCAAAAGCTCTAACGGGGAAACCATTTTTTTTGAGACCGAAAAAACAATTGCGATAACCCCTTCAAAACTTCGCTACATCTGCAGCACAGACCAGGAAAGAGACGAAATCTTCGACCACAGTACCACGGTAGAGGGAACGGAACCTTCAGTCCTGCTCTCTGGTGCGAACAGGCAGAAACATGCCTTTTATATAGGGGATGAAGAATTATTTAGGAGCGGAAAAGGAAAAATCAGCTTTACTCTCACAACTAAAGGGGCTGTCCCGGCAAGTGTGCTGGCTGAAGAAAATCTATTTATATGGGAATATGCAGCTCCAATAAGCGAGGACGAAAAGGAAATAACTGAGATTACTGAATGGCTTCCATTTTCATCAGCAAGATATTCAGGTGGAAAATTTGAGATTTTGAAGGAAGAGGAGATAATCGGAAAGGGTAGAATACATGGGCTTGAAAGCCGATGGATCCGTTGCCGTTTGTTGGAAGGAGAAAGAATTAGGAAGCTAGAGCAGCTTTTCATTGACCCGATCAAAATAGATGTATCTGCTGAAGGGATCAAACCTGATTTTCTTTTTTACAATGATATTCCTCTTGAAAATGAAGAGAAAGTGATACAGCCCTTTGGAAGCAAACCGTTCCTTTATGACACCTTCTACATAGCCTGCTCGGAGGCCTTTTCAAGGCAGGGGTCCGAGGTTAGAATGGACTTTTATCTTAAACTCGGGAGGACAGCCTCTGAAAAAAAACCCGTGCTCTCATGGGAATACTGGAGCGGAGAGAGCTGGCTAAGTCTCAGAAAATTCATGGACTTCAGTTCGAATTTCTATGAGAAAAAAGAAAGGAAAAATAGGTCTCAAAAGGAGTCCTTTGATCTTGAACTGGAAAACTTTCTGATAAATAACATAAAGAAAAAGGAGGAGAAAAAAGAAGAGGAATCATACGGCATTATGCCGGTCTCATCTTCAAAAGAAAACGAAAACAAGGAAGAAGCAGATGAAGACCTCTTTCTTGTAGATGTAGTCATCAAAATCCGGGAAATGCCCCCAATGGCACCGGGAAGCATCAATGGAGAGGAAAATTACTGGATCCGGGTCAGGCTTATTGAAGGGATTTTTGGGAAAGAGTGCGTGGTTTTAGAGAAGGAATCAATAACATTCTTCTCAAAGATAATACACATAATATATCCAGCATATGAAATAATACCCGAAAAATTCTATCCGCCTGAAATAGGTAATCTGATACTAAGCTATTCTAATAAGAATGGAAGGGAGCCCGATTACCTGGTTTCCAAAAACAACCTGACCTTTGAAAACAAGAGAGAAGATCTGAAACGGGCAGGAAGTTTCAATCCTTTTGAAACAGTTTCCGAGCCTCTGCCAGCACTATATCTTGGCTTTACGTCTAAACTTATGAAAGGTCCTATGAGCCTGTTCATCAAACTCGAGGAAAGTTTTGTAGATCCAGAGACTACTGTGAAATTCGAATGGCAGTATCTTGCAGCTCCAGAAAAGGAAATTTCGGGAGAATGGAGAGAGCTTCAGGTCATTGACGAAACCGGAGGACTCGCAAAAAGCGGAATTCTGGAGTTCTCTGCCCCAGGAGAAATGAAGATTTTGCAGTGCTACGGTTCAAAAAGCCCGTTATACTGGATCCGGCTCCTATTCACAAAGGGAAAAAGAACTCCGCATATTTCAGGATTCTATCCCAATTGCGTATGGGCACTTCAGGCAAAGACTATTCAGGATGAAATTCTCGGTTCCGGGCTTGGAGAAGCAGGGCAGGAGCTTGAGCTCAGGAACAGGCCTGTAGTGGGTGCTGAAGTCTGGGTAAACGAGCTAGCTTGGATTTCGGAAGGAGAAAAACAGGCTCTGCTTAATAAAAACAAGGGTCAGGATGTGAAGACGAAGAAAGACAGTAACGGCAGATTTTCGGAGTTCTGGGTCAGGTGGGAGAATGTAGAAGATTTCGGCAGTTCGGATGGAAAGAGCCGACATTATTTACTTGACAGGACTTCAGGAAAAATATGTTTCGGAGATGGTGCTCGGGGGATGGTACTCCCTCTGGGAATGAACAATATAAAAGCCAGCTACAGAACAGGAGGGGGAGAAGCCGGAAACCTTGAAGCTTTCTCGATTACAAAATTGTACAGCGATCTAAAAAACGTTGATGCGGTGTACAACGTTGTCGCTTCTGAGGGAGGGGAGAGGACCGAAAGTCTTGAGGAACTGATAACACGTGCTCCGGCTACATTTAAACACAGAGGGAGGGCGGTAAGCGAGGAAGACATTATACAGCTCACAAAAGAAGCCTCACAAAAAGTAGCAAAGGTAAAGGTGCTTTCAGGTTCTGATGGAGACGGAAAAAGGGTTCCTGGACGGATAACTGTTATCATTGTGCCCGATCTTCAGGAGCCGAAGCCTGTCCCTTCCGCTGAAATCCTGCAAATTGTCGAAGCTGATCTGGAAAAGAGAACTCCGAACATAGGGAAACTGAAGGTGGTAGGCCCTATCTATTGCCCGGTAAATGTAAGGGCCGAACTGTCTACTAAAAACCTTGAAGCCATAAGTGAAATCGAAACGCGGGTGAAAAGGAGGGTTGAAGAATTTCTACATCCTTTAACAGGGGGAAAAAAAGGAGAAGGCTGGGATTTCGGACAGAAACCTTCAAAATCGGATTTTTATTCCCTTTTATCCGATGTAAGTGAAGTTAGTTACGTAAAAGATCTTGATATAAATTTCGAAGCCGAGAACGGAGCCCCTGAAAAGCCGCCTGAACCTCCTGGATGCCGTAAACTCACCATACCAACCCTTCCCTGCAACGGGAAACATGAGATCAATTTGCACTGGAAAGCTGAGGGAGAGGAATAAAGGTGTCACTGCCGATTCCAAACCTGGATAACAGAACCTTTGAACAGCTTCTGCAAGAAGCCAGGAAGTCCATATCCAATTATGCTGCTCAATGGACAAATCATAACCCTGCCGACCCCGGAATCACCCTTATAGAACTCTTTGCCTGGCTAGCTGAAATTACCAGTTACAGGATCAATCTTGTGACTGAAGAGCATCGTCTCAAATACCTGAAGCTGCTTGGTATCAGGCCACAGGGTATATTACCTGCCACTGTCGATCTCAACTTTGAGACGGAACAAATGATTCATCTCAAGAAAGGCAGGGTTTTTCTGGCTGAAAAAGCTGGTGAATGGATCGATTTTGAACTATCTAAAAGCATTACGGTAATTCCTCTCAATCTTGAAAAAATAATTGTAAATGAAATGTCAGCTGTTCTGTCTCCTTCCTCATCTCTCAGTTTCTCACAGGCTCCCAATCTCTCTAAAGGTATCTTTGACAGGTCAGTTGCAAACACCAAAGAAGACCTTTTTTTCGCACCCTTTGGCCTGGACACCCGAAAAAACAGCCAGCTATATCTGGGCTTTAACTTCAAAGCCCGGGAAAACATAAGAAAGGACTGTGAAAATCCCTACAAATCACTCAGTTTCATGTGTTACCTTTATGAAAAAGATTTTATCAAACCAGGAAAACATGGAGATGAGACGGAATACAAATTACAGAATGCAAAGCTGAAATGGGAAATCCTCTTCCCTGATGGAAAGCAACCGAAAGAAGTTTTCCCAGAAGACGGGACGCAGAATTTCACAAAAAGTGGCAGCCTTTTTTTCAATAACCTTGAAGGCTGGGTATGCTCCTATAATGATGACTGGCTTGAAGGAAAATACTTATGGTTGCGCTGCACCCTTCTGGAATCCGAGTATGAGTACCCTCCCAGAATCGAAAAGATCAGCCTTAACACTGCAACAGTTGTCCAGAAAAAAAGAGTAAAGGACAGTCTGCTTACAGAAAGCAACGGGTTTCCTGACCAGGTTTTCAAACTGCCCGAGACTCCTGTACTCAGAGGAAGTCTTAAACTGGTAGTTACATGGGAAGAATGTATAGAAATTGCTAAGAGCAATGGTCTTCCTGACCAGGTTTTTAAACTGCCCGAAACCCCCGTACTCAGAGGGAGCCTTAAACTGGTAGTTTCAGGGGAAGAATGGATAGAAGTTGAGGACTTTGACGGTTCGGGTCCTGAAAGCCCCCATTTTACCCTGGACAGCCTGATAGGCGAAATCAGGCTCGGAGACGGGCTAAGAGGAAAAGTACCAAGAGAAGGTACTGAAATCCGTGCTCTTGAATGGGAAGAATGGATAGAAGTCGAGGACTTTGATGGTTCGGGTCCCGAAAGTCCCCATTTTACCCTGGATAGCTTGAAAGGCGAAATCAAGTTCGGAGATGGGCTAAGAGGAAAAATACCCGGTGACGGCAAAAACAAAGTAATCCGTGCTCTTGAATATGAGACCGGAAAAGGAGAGCAGGGAAACCTTCAGGCCTTTTCAAAATGGGAAGTAAAAGTGGGAAAAATAGAGGGGCTGAGAATAAACAACTTTAAGCCCGCAACCGGAGGAAAAAGAGAAGAGAGCATAACCGAAGCATTCGAGCGCTTCAACAGGGATATGAGTATCCCATACAGGGCAGTTACTTCGGAAGATTTCGAATACATTGCTCGTGAGACCCCTGGTCTCAGGGTAGCACAGGCAAAAGCGATTAAGAACCTCGATCCTTACAGCCAGGCTGATATGGACGGTTCGGTAACTGTGGTTATTATCCCATTCAGTCCGCTGGATATCTTCAATACCCCGCCCAGGCCCTCCAGGTGCTTCAGAGATGCGGTTGCCAGGCACCTGGAGAAGCATCGTTTGCTAGGAACCCGTGTACATGTGGTTTCTCCGGAATATGTAAAGGTTAAAGTACAGGCTATCCTGGGCATTTCTGAAGGCTTTTCTGAGAAGGAAACAAGGAAGGAAGAAATAAGGAAAAAAGTTCTTTGCAAACTCAACCTTTTCCTTCACCCTGTAAAAGGAGGGATAAGCGGGAAAGGCTGGCCTGTAGGAGAACCTGTTTATCGCTCGGATATTTATCGGGTGATAATGGGAACCGAAGGTGTAGAATGGGTTGAAAAAATTAATATTTATGCTCAAAAAGGTGCCATAACGGATAAAAACGGAGACCTGATGCTGAATTCAAAGATAGCTACGATCTATTCAGGAGAACACTCCATCGAAATATCAGGAAAAGGCAGGTAAAAGAAGAGGAAGAACGAGACATGCAGGAGAGCAAATATAAGAGGATAAATACCAGTGCACTCTTCGGAGAATTTAAAATCGGACTCGAAAACCTGGAACTAACGGAAAACGGATTGCGTCTGAGCCGCAGGGAACTTTATAAGCCGGGGGAATACATTCTTAATGACACTGACCTGTCCCTGAGGGACGTAGACACAGATGAGTGCGATACCCTCTATACTATTGACAGAAATAGCAGTTCTATCCTCATCAGCCACAGGGACTTTAAAAATCTCAAGTTTCCTGCATATAAGCCGGGAGTCCTGGCTAATCTGGTTAAAGAGCCTGAAGGAATAGCTGTAGATAAAAACTCGGTCTATATTATCGGCAAACTCCTGCAAGAAGGCAGAAAAGAAGGCCTCATTGCTCTTAGAAAAAAAGACCTCAAAGTCCTCTGGACCATTTTGAAAGGGCCTGAAGGTTTTTCTCTTAAAGACCTCAAAGATCTTGATATGGATTCTGCCGGGAACCTTTATGTTCTGGAAAAAAGCAGGAATAGGGTCCTCAAAATGTCTCTTTCTCGCAAAGGAAGGTTTTTTTTTGAAATAGGCAGAGGCGAACTATTTAAACCTGAAAATATTTATGTTGATGCGGAAGGGATGCTGAACGTTCTTGATGGAATATGCGGGTATTTAGTATTCAGAACTGACGAGACAATTGAGAAAAAGGAAATTACCTCGTCCACAAAAGGGATAGTCAGGAGAAGAAGAGCTCATGACTCAAAAAAGAACATGTACCTAGTTAGTGAGAGCAAAAAAAAGCTTAGGTTCTTCAAATATATCGAAGAAAATAATCCTGATTCGAATGGAGTTTTCAAAGGGACTTACTTTTCAAAACCAATTGACAGCAGAACCCAGAATACCAGGTGGTACCGCTTCATACTGGAAGGAAGCTTTCCAAGAGGAACAAAGGTTGAATTCCACTATCACATCTCGAATGATGAAAATCTGAAAGAAAATGAGTTGAGAAAACTTCCTGATAGCGAATGGGAAGACGGGCTTTCAGGAAGTTCTGCTGTCCAGGGGGAGAGTAACAGAGATGCTCTCTTCCTGAAAGAACATAAAGGGCGCTATCTCTGGTTCAAAATAATCCTGATGGGAACCGAAGATCTCTCACCTGTGGTTTCTTCTGTCACGATTTTTTTCCCAAAGGTCTCATATCTGGACTACTTGCCTTCGGTTTACAGGGAAGACCCCGCAAACAGAGAATTCCTTGACCGTTTCCTTGCCATTTTCGAGAGCCTCTTCTTTGAAATAGATTTTAAAATCGACCACCTGAGCAGATGGTTTGATGCTGCAGGCACTCCCCCGGAATTTCTGGAGTGGCTCGGGAGCTGGGTAGGTGCAGATCAGGAAAGAGGGGAAAGCTCAGCCCGAAAGAAAGTTCTGGAAGCAAAACAGAGAGAGTTCATTTCCAAGGCGGTTTCAATCTACAGGGAAAGGGGAACCAGGCAAGGGCTTGAAAACCTTATCTTCTTTTATACTGGAAAAAAGCCGATAATAATTGAAAATCTTCCTGTCAGCTACAAAGAAGAAAAACCCTGGGACAAAAACAGGGAGAAGGATTGTAATCCTGAAAGGAGAGAGTTTCTCTTCTTCCCTCCTGAAAGAAAAGAAAAATCCCCTGCTGGAAAAGGGGCTGGCAGAAAAGAAGTTTCCCTGCATGAAGCTCTCTTCGGAGAAGATAAGTTCAGCTTTGTTGTCCTGTTCAAAGAAAAATTGAAAGAAGCAGACATGGAGCTTGTCAGAAGTATCATTGAAGAAGAAAAGCCGGCCCATACAACATACAAAATAAAGGTGCTTGAAGACTGGTTCTACCTTGATGGCCATACTTACCTGTGTGTAAACACCAGACTAAAACGTCCCGAGTTCCTGCTTGGAAAAAGCTCTGTCCTTGGCAGGGATACTGCACTTGGAATAGAAAACAGTCCTGATATTGCCGGAGAATATCTTGACAAAAATCATGCTCATTCGATAGGTCATTCAACCGGTCATTGATCTGACCAGTTATTACAGGCAAAGACCTTTACATTTTACAGGCGGTTTGGATATGTCAGAGAATGAAGAGAGAAAAGAAGAATTTACATTTAAGCCTTTCCAGAGGAACAGGTATTATTACGGAAAACTGATGACAGTAGAGGACTTTGAGCTCGAACAGAATTATTTTAATGATAAACGCCATTTACTGAATAAGTTTACCTACGGAAAAGGTCTTCTTTGCGGTTTCCATGGCCTTGAGCTCAAGCCTGGAAGTTCGGACAAGGTCAGCGTCAGGTTCGAGGATGGAGGCGTAGCTCTCGATTTCATGGGCAGGGAAATTGTTGTGCCTAAGGGTGAGGAAAAAACGGTGCTGACTGAAAAAAAACTTCCTTTTAAAAAATCGGAATTTAAAAGCACGACCTATCTTTACCTCAGATATCACAATTCCTTTTCCGAATTTGTAAGCGCGGCTTCAAACCCCTTGAGCTGCGATGAGATTACCTGCCCAAACAGGATACTGGAGGACTTTGAGGTAATTGCATCCTCTGAGTACCCGGTAGATGAGGAGAAGTGCGATCCTTTGTCATGCACAGCATTTACAGAAACCGATGACAAGGTATTTTTTGCTGCGGTCAAAGAGGATCTTTCAATCGATGAAAATAGAAACTCCATAAAGCATTATCTTCAGACACGTCGCCAGGAAACAAATACAAGCAGAAGCGCGACCGGAGTTGTGTATTTTAAGCAGCCTACGGAGAATTCAGTAACTTCTCGCTGTATCGACACTGAACTGGGCAAAGGTCCCGTTTTCATTCAATTGGGCCTGGAAAATGAAAAAAATAGTCAGGGTCAGATCCATACAGGTTATTTCGGAGACGGTAAGAATGATGATCCTGAATTCCAGGCAAAATCCATTCTTGATCCCAGTTCAGGTAAGTTCAAAATAAAGGTAATTTTTGCAGATGAAAGCAAGAGGACATCTCTCAAGATCCGATGGTGGGCCTTAAGGGCTGATATATCCTATGACAAGCCAGAAGAGGTAAAATCCGATGTTTATCTGAAAAAGTACGAGTTCGTAGATGATTCAGAAGTCAAAGCAAGGATAGTGAAAAATGGTCTTTGCGCGTCCGGAGCCAAGAACTGCATGACATACGGAAATATCTCTGGAGGAGATCATTATGCAAAGGTAGGAGACGATGTTGCCCTGAACGGAAACCCTAAAAAACTTGCCGAGCTCAAAGAGAATAACAAAACAGATGTATACGACAAGTGGGGGATTGGGGACTGGATCCTGGAAGTGGTTAACTACAACAGATTAAAACAACCTATAGCCGAAATCATACTCAAATTCAAAGATGAAAAAGTTGATTCATTTAATGTTTCTAAAGGCGATCTTATCACTTACTGCGAAAAAGAAATTGAAGGGGAAACAGGAGTACCATTATTTGTGACCTACGTCGACGACATTTATATTCCGATAATAAGTAGCCTTATAGGAAGAGAAGCAAAGGTCGTTTTGAAATACACCTGGGCAGTATCAAAAAATGTAAGGCCTCAGGCTTGAGTTTGGTAAAAGCAGTTAATTGTCATGGTGCTTTGTTTCTTTAATAGAATAGGAGCTCTGCTGGGGCTGGGCTGAAGCTGAAGAACTCTTTATTCTTGAGAGTTTTTCAAACTTCAATTCTCCTTTATATAATGGGATTGCAATCAGGTGAATAATCAAAGATAAAGTAAGTACGTCTGTCAGGCCAAGTAGAATAGACAGGCAAGGAATACCTGAGAATGTCGTGTAATCGTAATATAATACTCCGAAGTATATGTTCGAAAGCCTATCTAAACTGCTTACAATCGGAATGTCCCAGGGGCACCTTCCAAATACGAAGTACAGGTACATTCCAGTAATGAAAGTAAGGGTTCCTGTGAAGGAGTTTACGGATCTTAGATAGAAGGGCTTCCGACCAAATAGTAATATCTGCACAGGGACATTGTTTCTCGTATAAGTAAAGAAAAATATTATCAATCCGGCAACGACTAAATAAATTCCCAGGTTATGTAAATTCAAAAAACTCTCTATGAAAATAAGGTACATTCCTGCCATAAAAGTAAGGATCCCTGTGGAAAAACATACTGATTTTAAATAGAAAGGCTTTAGACTAAACAGCGGTATCTTAACAGGGATATCATTTTTTTTCGTAGAAGTAAAAAGGAGTATTATCAATCCGAAAGTGACTAAAGAAATTCCCAGGTCGTGTAAATTCAAATGACTTTCTTCAAAAAAAAGGTATATTCCGACAATAAAAGTAAAGGTTCCTGTGAAATAGTATACTGATTTTAGATGGAAGGGCTTCAGACCAAATAGCGATATCTTTGCAAGGATATCATTGTTTTTCGCATAAGTAAAGAAGAATATTATCAACCCGGTAGCGACTAAATAAATTCCCAGGTCATGTAAATTCAAATGACTTTCTATGAAAAAAAGGTATATTCCAGCAATAAAAGTAAAGGTTCCTGTGAAATAGTATGCTGATTTTAAATGGAAGGGCTTCAGACCAAATAGCGATATCTTCACAGGGATATCATTTTTTTTCGTATAAGTAAAGAGGAGTATTATCAATCCGGCAGCGACTAAAGAAATTCTCAGTTTATCTTTTTCCAGTTTGTCTTTTTCCAGTTTGTCTATCCGCTTATTTGAGTTCTCCAGAAATTCTACATTAAAAAAATTTTTTATTACATCAGAAAAGAAAACAAATTTCTTCGGATCTTTTATTATTAATATACTTTTGTTATTATGCTCCGAGTACATTTCATTTCCGTCGAGAGGGTCCCAGTGATAAGTTGTGGCACTGATATTGTTTTTGCCTATTTCATCCCACTCATGAGTAAAGTTTTCATTCCAGGTTATATATTTAGCACCATTAATATCCTTATCAGATACATTAGATGCGTTATTAGATGCGTTAAATACGCGAACTTTCTTATCTTCAATTATCTTATTTTCAGATTTATTCCCTAATATACTGTTATCAGATTTATTTACCAATTTAGTACTATTAGATGTACTTCCCGGTGTACTACTATAGTTCCAATAAACTACGGTAGTAGTTTCATTTATAGTCCGGTTATCCTCTTCTTGTAGACAAGTTGCATTGATTTTGATAGAAAAAGAATAATCATTATCTACATAACCACAGTATGTATCATTACAAGAGTTGGTTCTATTGTAAAGGTTGGTACTGTGATTACCTTCGAAACCTTCTTTTTCGTCCATCATGAAAATATTCTGAACTTCTACTTTTGTATTATTTACAATTTTAATAGAAACCCAGGGAGAACACTCATGTTCCTGTAAATTGTTCTCAGATTTTCTACCATTAAATAGTCCTGCAGAAATAGAATAGTTTCCAGAAGCGCACCATGTATGATTACATTTTCTGGATGGTGAATTAATGTCAGATACAAAATAATTTTTATTTTCTAATGTAAAATAAGTATAATCAGACTTGTTAGTATCATTCCAGTAAAATACCATAGTTGTGTTTGAATAGTTTTCTTTCAAAGTTGAATAGTTTGCGTAGAAAATATAATCCTTACCTGTATATCCCCATAAAGGATATTCATTTATTGGAGAATCCAGTTTCAAGTCTGAAGATAAATTAAATCTACGATATTCAAGATTTCCTACTCTTGCATTTCCCATATCCACAAATCCTGCGGTAAGAAGAAAAAAGATAAGGAAAAACAGGCAGGATAGATGCAGACTCTTCATATCACTATCTAACAAGTTTAATAAACATATAAAGATTTGGTTAATCTTTAATAATTAATTTACTTTAAAATTCTTAGAGAAAAGTAGATCGTATGAGTTATTTCCCAGAATTGCAGAAAATCTGTGCAAGTATGAAAGCTATTTATAATGCAAAGAACCCACGTACAAGAATCCCAAGAACACAGGCTGTAGACTATTTTTTAATCTTTTTTGGAGATATTACTGCCCGAACACTAGAATTCACAGTAATCTAGAAAACCTGAGTTTATCTGCAAAGTAATAAGTTTCTAAATAGGACCAGAAAGGCAGCAGGAACCTGCTGGCAGAAAGTTGCTAAGTTTCAGGCAAGTTGTCAGATCAGTTATTGAAAACCGTAAATATCAAGATAATTTCAATTTTTCAAAAAACAAGCATTCCCGAAGAGGTAGAGAAAAAGGTAAAAAGTAAAAGGAGTAGATAAGGAATATAAGAGAAATGCATAAGAGAAATGCATAAGAGAAAAGCAGAAAAGAATAAAAGGGGTAAAAAATGCCGGAACATTACAACCTTATTTCCTGGAACGTGAATGGTCTCAGGGCTGCTGTCAAAAAAGGCTTTCTGGACCTTTTGCTCGGGTATGAATTTGACATTGTATGCGTGCAGGAGACCAAGGCTTCTCAGGACAAGCTCCCGCGCGAAGTCAAGAATATTC
>JAUPKV010000637.1 GCA_030837265.1 Methanobacteriota archaeon | reverse complement strand
TTCGAAATTTCTATAATTAAGCTCTGTTTTTCCGGATTCTACTTTCGAAATATCCAGCAGGTTGTTTATCAGATTCAGAAGAAGCTTTCCACTTTTTGAAATATTTATAGTAGCTCTTATTTGTTTCTCGTTCAAATCTCCATATATTTGCTCAAGAAGCATGTCCGAGAAACCTATTATGGAGTTCAGTGGAGTTCGGAGTTCATGGCTGATTTTTGCAAGAAAATCACTTTTTGTACGATTTGCGACTTCAGCTATTTTCTTTTCCTGAAGGAATTGTTCTGCAATTTTCTTTTCCGTAATATCTCCGCCAATACACGAAACAGCCACAACCTTGCCATACTGATCCGTAATCGATGATAGAGTTACTGATACGTTTATCGTTGTATTATCTTTTTTCAACCTTACAGTTTCAAAGTGTTTAACATTTTTTCCCTGTTTTATCTCGCCAGCTAATCGTATTATTTCCCCTTTTAGACTGTCCGGTTCAATTATAGTTATGTGCTTTCCCAAGACTTCTTCAGCCATAAAACCATAAATCTGTTCGGCTCCCTTATTCCAGCTTGTTACAATACCCTCAAGAGATATAGTTATGATAGCATCATTCGATGATTCCACAATATTCGCTAGCCTTTTAATTTTCTCTTCTGCTTCTTTCCTCTCAGTGATGTCAGTAAGCATACTCATAGAACCTGCAAACCTTCCATCCTTTTCTAGAAGAGCTTTGGAACTTACAAGCACCCAGAATGATGTACCATCTTTACGTACTAGCCTGAATTCAAATACTTGGTCGATTCCTTGACGCCTCTTTTTCATATTTGATCTGGTGACGGACTTACCTTCTTCATCCAGGAAATCAAACAGGGATCTTCCAATTATTTCATCCAGGTTGTACCCTAACATCTCTGATAATTTCTTGTTTGCAAAAGTAATCCTTATTTCACCGTTAATTACCAAAATACCTTCATTTGTTGTCTCTATGATGTTCCGATATTTCAGTTCGCTCTCACGAAGAGCCTCTTCCATCTGCTTGCTCTCTGTGATATCTTGAACTGTCCCTTTCATTCTAATAGGAGTACTTTTTTCATTAAAAATAACTTCGCCTTGTGTGTGGAGTGCACGCTCTGTTCCGTCATCTAAAATTATTCTAAAATCAACAGCATCGTATCTCTTTCCATTTAATGCCTCTAATATGGAATTAGTTACATATTCCCGGTCTTCCGGATGAATATATTTAAAAACTTCTTTGTAAGGGGCGTCAATCTCCTGAGGCTTGAGCCCAAAAATACTATATAATTCCTCCGAACAATAAAATTCATTAGTTATAAGATTCCACAGCCAATTTCCAATGTGAGCCATCTTTTGAGCTTCTGCAAGCCCTTTTTCACTTTCTTTCAACAAATTATAAGCTTTTTCCAGTTCATCTGTACGCTCCTTGACTTTTTCTTCTAGAGTCTCGTGTGCTTTTTTAAGGGCTTTCTCTGCTTTCTTGCGTTCGGTAATATCACGAGAGGCAACAAAAACACCAATAACTTTACCATTTTCATCTCTGTAAACTGAAGCATTGCACAAAACTGGAGTTATATGACCGTCCCTATGTTTAATCTCTAATGCGCAATCACGAAGTTCACCATGTGTACAGACATGTATAAAAGCGCTAATAGCATGATCAGGTTCTGTGAGGTATTGAACAAAATGAGTCCCAATTAAATCATTTCTTGAATATCCGGTCGCCTGTTCTGTAGCCTTGTTCACATCCGTCACATTACCGTCATTCCCAATGATTACTAAAGGGTCAAGACTAGCTTCAATAAGACTGCGATTGTAAATATTTGATGATCTGAGAGTTGCTTCAGATTCTTTTATGGCTGTAATATCCCGGGAAATAACAAGAAAAGAACTTATTTCAGCATTCAAAAACTCCGGTATTATTTTTGTATCAAAGTAGTATACTTTTCCAGGAGGTAATATATAATGGAATTCCGTTGCTTCAGGCTTGCCTGTGATAAAGGCTTTTTCACATTGTTTTTCCGTAAGTATCATCATTTCAGAGTTTGTTTGTGTTTTAAAATAGGTCTTACCCGTGAGCTCATCTACAGAAAGACCATAAAATTTCATGGCGGCCGGGTTAGCATATAGGCAGTTTTTTTGCCTGTCAAAACGGATGACCAGATCAGGAGTATTTTCAGCCAAAGTATGAAATCCTAACTCGACATCGTTAAGCATCTCAAATTTATATATGTTTACGCATTCTTCTTCGGGCAAAGGGTGAAATGTGATCAGGTATTTTCTCTTACTCCCTTGAACTTCTATTTTTTCAGGTATATTGTACTCAAGCGTCCTTTCCACAATAGCTCTGATATCAGGGGGTAAACTCGTCCCTACTTTTGCATCCCAATCTTGCAATAAAGGCTCTTCTTGTACATTTGCGTAAAGAACAATCCCATTCTTTTCTGCAAGTAGTACAGGATTTAGCTTGTCTACCGTAAATTGCCCCATTGTTGTTTCCACCTCATTTTCAGGCAAATGCGCCATGAAGCATTTGGCAATGTCATTGAACATGCAATTGATTCATACGTGCTTTATCTCTGTACTTTTGGAGAGTTATACTGATATATATCGCTTCTTGTTTTTTTCTGTACCTATTTATTTATTTAGGGGTTGAAGCACAAAACCATTAAAACAGGAAACGTGAATAAAATAAGACGGTAAATAATAGGAGAACTTATATACATATTAAAAAAATGCCCGGATAGGGTTCAAGCAAATAGGGTTAATGGTCCAAGCAAACAGGGTTAATAATAGTAATAGAGCCTCTTATAAAGAGATCTATGCCACTTTTCATGAGTTTGTAGGAATATAAAGACAACAATGAAACAAGCAAAATTTTTATATATTTTTAATGTTTTGTTTGCTAGGTATGTCAGAAGAAAAAAATATCGATGACATGACGTATGTGTTGGTGTCACGTGGGAATATTGAAAGAATGAAAGCTGTCAGTAAGGCAGGGAATACTCTGGATGATGTCCTGACAATGCTTTTGGACTATTATGAAGATCTTCGCCGTCAGGAATGGATCAATACGAATAGTCATGAGAATCAACACAATGAAGAATTAGAGAACGAAAAACGGTCTTTTGCAAGCTTGCGTAACTCTTAAGTGTTAATCTGAAATTAATTCGGCCCGTGCAATTTCAATTTCCAAGGAATGCTGCGCTTTCATTTATTAAAAACAAAGAAAGATGAATTATCACTGATTAATGAGTGAGCGATATTTCACCGGATTATTAACTTTTTAACTTCATCGGCTCTCCACAGCAAACAATGTTACCGGTACAACAGGTGTCTGTAGAGCATTTTTCATCTTTGCATTCATTTTCTACCCTAAGTTCGAACCCACATCCTTCACAGGAAAGGATCTGACCTTCTCTTAGCTCACTGCAATTCATGCGTATCACCTCAATACTTTAATAATGAGATTATGTAATGTAGGTTAAACCGTTTTTGAAGCAATGATTCTGAAGATAACTCTCTGCAACTGTCATAGTTGTATCTTCCGTGAAGGAGAACGATCAAACCAAAAACTTTATAATTAGGGAATGCCTAACTAACATACTGATTGAGACATGATGGCAAAGAAAGAGCATTTATTCTTAGTTTTTGATAAGCTTTTAAGAATCAGAAGTGAATGCTCCTGTAAGATCTTTTCCGAATGTGGATTCTCATCAGATATTACTCTGAAACAGGTTGGATATTTAAGAGCCATCGATGAATGTGGGGAAGTCACGTTTAGTAGACTTGCAAAAATCACCAATAACTCAAAGCCTACAATTACAGAAATGATTCACAAATTCGTTAAAATGGAGTGTGTATGTAGAGAGAGATGTTCCAATGATGGCAGAGTAGTATACATCCGTTTAACCGATAAAGGGCAGAAAATTGCCCGTGCTGAGGAGAATGCTTTGATGGATGTCATCGAAAAGATGGCTGGTTTACTGGATGAAAGAGAAATTGACACACTCATTAATATTTTGGAAAAGATAAAATAGTTAATATTTTTTGTTTGTCCTGATAGTTAGGTTAATTAAAACTAAATAAATGA
>JAUPKV010000636.1 GCA_030837265.1 Methanobacteriota archaeon | reverse complement strand
CCTACTTTTTTTTAAAAGAATTTCTGACGTTTACGATGAGGAATTTAAAGAAGCTCTTGAGGAGTCAGAAGGCGATGAAGAATACGCAGGACTAAGCGAGTTCCATGATTTTATAATCCCCGAGAAAGCTCACTGGAAAGACGTTCAAGAAGTAACTCAGAATGTTGGCCAAGCACTTCAATATGCGTTCAGGGAAATAGAAAAAACTAATCAAGAGAAACTCTACAGTATCTTTGGAGATGTAAACTGGACAAACAAAGATAGACTTTCAGATGCTCTCCTAATTGATTTGATTAACCATTTTTCGTCCAAGACTCTTTCAAAAAAGAATGTCGAACCTGATATGCTTGGCCAAGCTTACGAATACTTAATTAAGAAATTTGCGGATCTTACAAACAGGAAAGCCGGAGAATTCTATACCCCAAGGCCAATAGTCCACTTGATGGGAAGTATTCTGAAACCTCAGGAAGGAGAAACAATTTATGATCCGGCCTGTGGTTCTGGTGGGATGCTGCTCGAATCCTATCAGTATGTACAAAGGAATGGAGGAGATGCAAGAACATTAAAGTTATACGGGCAGGAAAAAAACCTGACAACTTCCTCAATTTCGAGAATCAATCTGTTTCTTCATGCAATCCAAAGCTTCCAGATCATCCGAGGCGATACATTGAGAGAACCTGCTTTTCTGGAAGGAGATAGACTTGCTCAATTTGATGTTGTGATCGCAAATCCCCCATTTTCATTGGAAAAATGGGGACATGAAAACTGGTCTCAAGATCCCTATGGCAGAAATATTGCAGGCACACCCCCAAAAAGTACTGGAGATTATGCCTGGGTTCAGCACATGATAGCTTCGATGACTCCCAGCACCGGAAGAATGGCAATTGTGCTACCTCATGGAGCCCTTTTCAGACAGGGAGCCGAAGGGACAATTAGGAAAGCTCTGATTGATAAAAATTTACTCGAAGCTGTTATTGGACTTGGTCCGAACCTGTTTTACGGGACCGGGATAAGTGCCTGCATTCTGGTTTTCCGTGCAAAGAAAATCGATGATAGAAAGAATAAAGTACTTTTCATTGATGCATCCGAACAGTACCTGAAAGGAAGAAGCCAGAATTTTTTCCTACCCGAGCATGCAGAAGCTGTATTGAAGTGGTATGAGGACTTTGGAAATATTGAGAATATATCCCAGGTAGTTGAGCTTTCGGAGATCCGGAAAAACGAATTCAACCTTAACATTCCGCTCTATGTCAAAAAAGTCCATGAGATAGAAGAGATCGATCTAAAATCCACCCTTGAGCAGCTAAAGAAAGATTATGCAGCTTTCCTGGAATCCGAAGAAAAAATGAAGCGGTTACTTAAAGAAGTGAATATCCTATGAGTTCAGATAATTCTCGTATAAGCCAGCAGGAACTTGAGCAGTACCTGTGGGGCGCAGCTGTTCTTCTCCGGGGAGACGTTGACCCTGGAGAATACAAGAATATCATATTCCCTCTGATGTTTTTCAAACGCATTTCTGATGTATATGACGAAGAATTCGAGGAAGCTCTCAAGGAATCCGATGAAGATCTTGAATATGCCAAGTTTGCGGAAAACCACCGCTTCATAGTTCCGGACGATGCCCACTGGAAAGATGTAAGGGAAATTACTACAAGTGTCGGAAAAGCAATCCAGAAAGCTATGCGTGCAGTTGAAAAAGCCAATCCCGACAAGCTTGAAGGTATCTTTGGGGATGGAAACTGGACCAATAAAGACCGACTGAACGATAAAACTCTCATCGATCTGCTCGAACACTTTTCAAGCCTGGACCTTACCATTAAAAATGTCCCCCAAGACCAGTTCGGAAATGCCTATGAGTATCTTATTAAAAAATTCGCAGATGATAGTGGCCACACTGCCGCAGAATTTTACACCAACCGAACAGTTGTCCGCCTGATGGCCCTGATTATGGACCCAAAATCCGGGGAAAGCATCTACGACCCCACCTGCGGCTCAGGAGGAATGCTCCTGAATTCCCTTCTCCTTGCGAAAGAAAGAGGCGAAGAGTACCGCAACATAAAGCTCTACGGCCAGGAAATAAATCTCATAACCTCAGCCATCGCCCGAATGAACATGTTCATCCACGATGTAGGAGATTTCCACATCATAAGAGGTGACACCCTCGAAAATCCGGCCTTCATCAAAAGCGACAGAGTTCAGCAGTTTGACATGGTGATAGCAAATCCCCCCTACTCAATCAAAAAATGGAATCAAAACGCCTGGACAAAGGACCCTTGGAACAGAAACATCTACGGCACCCCTCCACAGGGCTGCGCTGACTATGCTTTTTTCCAGCACATAATTTGCTCAATGAAAGAAGATACCGGTAGGTGTGCAATTCTCTGGCCTCATGGAATCCTTTTCAGAGATTCCGAGCAGAGCATGAGGGCAAAATTGATTGAGGAAGATTATGTTGATTGTGTGATCGGACTTGGACCAAATTTATTCTATAATTCTCCAATGGAAGCCTGTGTTATAATCTGCAGAAAAATAAAGTCCGAAGAGAGAAAAGGGAAAATCCTGTTTATAAACGGTTTTGAAGATTTCATACAGGAAAAACAGCAAGCATTTTTGTCGGACGAAAATCTCCAAACACTTTTTGACCTGTACACAAACTACGAAAATGTTTCAAGAAAATCTTACGTTGCCACAGCAAAAGAAGTGAAAGAAAACGACTACAATCTCAACGTCCCTCTCTATGTAGAGAAGTATAATCTTGGAGAAGTAAAAGAACCGCTTGAAGTGCTGATTCAAGAATGGACAGAAAGCAGTCAAAGAATAAAAGAAGCAAATAAAGAGATATTTTCAATCTTATCAGAGGTCGGATTAAATGACCAGTAACCTGAAAAATATTCCTCCAAACTGGCAAAAAGTAAGATTTGATGAAATTGCTGAGATTGTAACGGATCGGATCGAAAAGCCTACAGAATCCGGACTGAGCGATTATATCGGTTTGGAACATCTAGATACCGACTGCATAAGAATCAAGAGATTCGGTTCAACAGAAGATGTAGACGCAACAAAATTTCTTTGCAAGAAAGGAGATATCATCTTTGGGAAACGCCGCGCCTACCTGAGAAAACTTGCAGTAAGCGACCGGGAAGCTGTAGTTTCAGCTCACTCAATGGTTCTTCGGCCAACAGGAAATAAAATCGATCCTGACTTTCTGCCTTGCTTCATGCAATCAAGTGTATTTTGGAAGACCGCACATTCAATTTCCGAAGGATCAATGTCCCCAACAATAAAATGGAAAACACTTGCTGCACAAGAATTCTGGCTTCCAAGCATCGAAGAACAAAAAAAGATCTCAGAACTCCTATGGTCCATCGAAGACAATATCGAAAAAACCGAAAAACTCATCGAAATAATTGACAAACTCAAACAGGAACTTCTCAGCGAATTGCTGACAAAAGGGATTAAACACACCCGATTTAAAGACAGTGAATTGGGTAGGATTCCAGAGGAGTGGGAAGTCGTTAAACTGGGGAAGATATCTAATATTAGAAGAGGTGCTTCTCCACGTCCAATTGATGACCTGAAATACTTTGCTGAAGATGGACCTGGATGGATTAGAATTGCAGATGCAACTTCAGTATATAAATATATTAGCGAGACATCTCAATATTTATCAGAAATTGGAGCATCTAAAAGCGTTGCTGTTCATCAAGGAGATTTGATCATGAGTATATGCGCTACAATTGGAAAGCCAGTAATTGTCAATATGGATGCATGTATACATGATGGCTTTGTTTTATTCTCAGATATCAAAAATGATTATGTAACGAGTGATTTTTTGTTTTATTATTTAATAAAAAATGAAGAAAATTTTAAAAGTAAAAAACAAGTTGGAACTCAGGGTAATTTAAATACAATTATTGTAAAAGAAACAAAAATAGCAATACCAAATACATTAGAAGAACAAGTGAATATAGTTAATGTTTTTGAATATGTAGATAACTCGATAAGCAATTATTTAAAAAATTTAGAAACCTTGATTGCTCTCAAAAAAAAATTAACTAATGAACTGATTTCTGGAAGATTGGGGTCTCAGTAAAATACTAATTTTTCTTTAATCGATATTAAAGAGCTTGCTTTTGTAGATCAGAAGGTTTTGTAGTGCGAATACATATCGATACAAACATTTTCATTTATTGATAAAATAACACTATACTTCCAAATTATTTACAAAACCTGATCAAAGCTTAAAACAAATCAAGAGCTGAAGTACTCGTTCATCCTAAATGCAGAGTGGATATTTAAGATGTAACAACATAGTGAAAGCTACTTGACTGCTTAAAATGTAATAGCTTAAAGTTCCGCGTACTCCGTGGAATGACCTACTATTTCCTCAACAATCTCAATAACATTTGCAGGAAAATCCAGATTATTAATTACATCAGAAACGACACGAAGGTTCTCAAAGTTAGTTATACCTTTAGACTTGTGGAAATTATTAGTCACCATAATTCCGTTATCGACTTCTAGCAATTGAGTAACACCATAAAGTTTCAGGACATCATACATGTCCGCTTCACTG
>JAUPKV010000635.1 GCA_030837265.1 Methanobacteriota archaeon | reverse complement strand
ATGTTTTGTGTTATGTGTGCATATATCGAAGACGAAATCAAAAAAAGTAAGGTTAAATGAAGATCGTGTTAACTAAAACGGGAATAGCTGTTACGCTGCCGATGTTTCAGAACGAATCAAGAGCGCGGTTAACATCCCCATTGTCATTGCAGGGCGCATTACAACTCCTGCCATGGCCGAAGATGTACTTAAAAAAGGGCAGGCTGATCTGATAGGCATGGCCCGGGGACTCTTTTGCGATCCTCTATGGCCGCAAAAAGCAAGGAGGGCTGCGGCGAACGAGATCATTATTTGCAACAACTGCAACGCCTGCACGTCTAGGTTGATGAAGAATGAACCGATGACTTGTGCCTTGTGGGAGAAGGAAAAGAGGGATTTTCGACATGTAAATGAGTCTTTGGCACACGAATAATATATTCAAATATTACCAGCTAGCCGCGAACCTATGAATTTGTCCATACCCCGAAAACTTTACAGAAATCAAATCAATATTACAATTGTGTAATTGGAAACACTCAATTTCAGAAAGATCGTAAATTTTGGCTCATCGCTATCCTCTATGGATAAGATTATTTTCAACTCAAGACTGCGTTGGTTTTTTGATGTTATCCACAAAAAGCAAAGAAGAGCCTAAATTTTATCTACAACTGCTAATTCTGTGTAGATCGGTCTTCATTAGTTGCGCTGCCATAAACATAAAGAGCAATTAAAAACAACCAGAGATCACCTACATAAAGACCATATAATGCCATGAGAATGGCAACAAACTTTCCGATGGAAGCTGCACTATGAGTAGCCTTTACATAAGACATTTTCATAGCAAAAAGTGAACGGAGCATCCTACCTCCGTCCATAGGAAATGCAGGCAGTAAATTAAAGATCCCAAGCACTAAGTTCATAGATCCAAGGATCCAGATTATAAGAAAAACAGAATTTTGAGAAAGCGTAGGGTTAGGGGAGATTATATAACTGTATGTAAAAAGACAGATAATACCTATAATAAGGCTCATTAAAGGCCCTGCAAAAGCTATCTTTGCTTCTTGTCCAGGTTTCTTTGGAATTTCCATAGAAGCTACACCTCCAAAGAGTAAGAGAGTGATGCTATCAATGTTAACCCCGTAACGCTTTGCAAAATATGAGTGAGCAAGTTCATGTAAAAGCACTGAGGTAAATAGGAAGATAGCAGAGAGAGCGGAAAGAGTGTATCTTACTATAGATGGATCAACTTCCGCAAAACCAAATGGCTGTGAATTACTAGCAGAAAAATATGCATATAGTGGAATTCCCAGAAGTAAAGATGTATCTAATTTGATAGGTATACCCATTATACTTCCGATTTTTAAAGATGACTGCATGAGTAAAAACTATGGGATATATTTTATAAAAGACTTCTTGCACAAATGTTTTCCTAAATGCACAAACAAAGGTCAAAGAATAAACTTTTCACTTACTATAAGCTAAATTGAAGTTTGTGCATTCGGAAGGGAAAAGATAGCTATTTATAATCATTTACTTCAAAAAACTCATAGCTCTAAGCCGTTACACTTGCAAATCATGCTCGTTTCGATCACAATCAAGAACGCTAGATGCTTGAGAGATGGAATATCAGGTTAAGGGGGGGTGAATGGAATGGTTCGACCTCAACTTCACTGAATGCAGAAGAATATCCGAGTCTTTTTCATGAGGGTGTCATATATACTAAAATAGCTAAACGACTTAATATACCACGATGCACGGTAATGGAAATACGAAATCTTATGACCCTGCCTGCCAAAAACGGCGATTGAAGAAGGTGTGAGATGACTGATGAACCAAGAATGCGTAAAGCCTGCCCATCGTGTCTATCTCATTCTATTGGAAAGCGTAAAAAGGTTGGAAATTTTTTTTGTAAGCATTGTGGATATAAATTCCTAATTCCTGCAACCAAAGAATGTAAAACCACAAATGTTATACCTTCTCGTTTGAAGATCATTATGGAAAAGAAGAAAGGAAAAGAAGAACTCAACTTAAAGACCTAACTTTCTTTGCCCCTTAAATGGCGCTTGTTGCGTTCATTACGGGCTAATCCGGAGGCTTTCACAGTACATCCAGAAGAAAATCAATCACCTTTTTCTTTGCTTCTTATTGAGTTATAAATGACTAATCAAAAATCTGTGTTTGTTGTCACTGATTTTTTAGATTTTGCCTGTATTAGAGTATATGTATCTCAGCAACACTGTTAAATAATATTAAAGCATTCAACATGTTCTGCGCATAAACAGTGTCGCAAAAAAATTAAAATGTGATGAAAATGGTAAACCAAAAATTAACTAAGAAATCAATATTTGATAACCAGCTCGCCTTCGAGCGATGGATATTAGAAGTAAAACAGAGAAAACAAGAAGTACAGGCTCATACAGCCCATACTTAACTGTTTTTAATACTCATTGGATGATTTGTTGCATAACTCAAATATTTGCAATTTATAACTCTTTTAATTGCAGTCCAGTCGTCCTCAGTTAATGAATTTTATGCAGAACTAACTTCAAGTCGCGACGCGTTTACTTAATCCTTATTTCAATTCTCGTATGGGTATTGTTATATAGCGCAAATCTTATGTTATGTTGGAGACAGTATGAAAACATTAGAAAAGAATATGACGTGGGATATTTATGCTGATTTGACGGATTTAAGTGACTTCTTCAACATTCCCTATGAAATAATAAATGAGATGTTCAAAGCTCTATGTTCAGATAAGAAGCGTCCTGATGAAGCAATGAGAGCACTTCGAAGAATGCTAAAGGACGGGAAAGCGAATAATTCCCTATGAGTGGATTTTTTGCTCAAGTATTTAGATTGATGGATTTTGAAGACATGTTATTTAACATACAGTTAATCTCACTACTTTTACATATATGTTAGCGGTAACTTTTTACCCTCTTCGTGCATATAAGTTTTAATGTATAATTTATGTATCATTAAATGCGCCAGATTAATTACGGTTTATATTTTTATTCATTAAGATCCATACATTATACAATTGAGAAACACGAAACAATTCAGCATATGTAGGAAATTCTGAAATATCTATCATACTAATGAAACAAAAAATTACACAGGTGAAAAAATGCCAACCAAGAAAGAGTTAGAAAAAAGAAGAGATAAAAGAAAACAAGAAGAAGCTGAAAAAGCTCCAAAACCAAAAGTAGAAGAAGCAAAAAAAGAAACAGAAAATATAAAAAAACAACCAGAATCGAATAAATCGAAAAAACACAAATAATGAATCGAAAAAAACCACAAATCTTTAATCTTTTTTCACGTATATGCTTTAATTAAAACGTATATGCTTTAATTAAAATGATGTCATAAGACGATGACCCATGGCGTATGTCCGCTTCCACCTGCACATCCTGCAGAACTCCAATTTTCCCTTTCATGCTCAGCAGTACATCTTTTGCCTTAGCAATGTCCTCATTATCCCCTTCTTTAAGTTTGAGAAGCAAATTATTTACAATCATCTTTTATCTCCAAGTATCTTTTACAGAATTGTGTGAATTTCGCATTCTTCAAGTTGTTCATTCTTAACTAAGCTATTAAAGTACAGAGGGTAAAGAACATATTGTTATTCTTGATAAAACATGCCTGACAGTTGCAAAAATAGTATGGAAGCAGATAGAGTTAGATTATGTGAATACATCAATGAATTGATATTTCTCTGTGATTATCCAGACTTTGAAGGTTCAACGTATGGTAACAAGACCCTAGGATAATTATAGTTTATAACAGCTACCTTTTTTATTACAGCGTTTTGAAAGACATTTTTACACTTTTCGCATCTAAATTTCTGAGTGCTCTTCTGTTTATGAATTCTGGTTGATGTGCAAGACGGACACAATTCCATCTCTATCAGTTTACATTCAATCTGTAGTTTCTTTTTGATACAGTGTACTTCATGTATTGAAATTCCAAGTGTTTTAGCCATTTCTGCATAGGGTACATTAGCGTTATAAAGTTTCATACATTGAACTATATCACAAGACAATTGTGGTTGATCAAGTTTT
>JAUPKV010000634.1 GCA_030837265.1 Methanobacteriota archaeon | reverse complement strand
GACTGAGGTAAACAGAGTCATTCTTTTTCATGCCGAAATCACTTTTGCTTCCTTTTTAATTCCATCAATAAGGTATGGACTTATTGAATCTTCAGTAAGCAAATCGCCCTTTAGTCCAAGAAACTCTGATAGTTCTCTCTCAATTCTGACGAGAGTGAGCAGGCTTTTCGTTTCTGAGAACTCCACAAGAATATCGATATCGCTTTCCGGCTTTTCTTCTCCTCTTGCATAAGAGCCAAAAACAGCTACTTTTGTCGCTCCTTCTTTTTCAAGGAAAGAAGAGATTTTTTCGAACAATTCTTTGTGCCGGTCAGCATTTTCCATGTCAGTATATTTTGTTTGTGATCATTTAAAGATATGCTGATTTAAAGAGCGACCCATCCCATAAAAACAGCAAGGAAAACTTAGATTTTCACTTAAATTTTAATCCATAGAAAAAAATACTATTTATTAAAAAGTTTCCAACAAGAATAAATTTTTTTGAAATCCTCCATTTTTCTTGTTTTTTCCAGTTCTAAGGATTTCTAACTCTTCTTTTGTATAACCCTTCAATTCAGCTATCCTATATATTACTTCAAGCAGATCAGCTAGTTCTTCCACATTTTTACTATGCAGATACTCCTCAAGCTCTTCTGACAACTTTTTTTCAATTTCGACCAAGAATTCAGTATCAGATAGTGCTTTCACAGAGCACTCTCTACCCTCACGCCTAATGATTTCTGGAATGTTGTCTCTTATAGCTTTATAGTGTTTTTTTGCCAAGAATTTTCACCCAATTTCTATAATATGAGTCATCTTTAGGATCGTAGCCCTTATAACCACTCCAGACTCTCCCAATCTTATTTTTAGCATATTGATATTCATTCTGTATCTTTTTTATTCTCTCTTTCTTTGTAACACCAAGTTCATTTATTAATGTATTTTTTAGTGGATGGGCACTTTCAATAAAGTATTCATTCCTTATAATCAAGTCTTCAACATAACTTAGGGGAGGCAAATTATCTGATTTTTGCTCGTTACAGAACCTATGTGCAAGAACAAGATTCCAAATTTTATTATGCATAATTGCCTGGTAAGGAATAAGATGATCAACTGCTATATCGTAAAGGTCTTCTCCGCAGTAGAAGCATTTTCCCATCTGATATCCGTTAAGAACAGGAATAAGTTTAGTCAAGTTAGTTCTTTTCTCTTTTTTAATTATGTGATTGGAGTACTCATCCACATCAAGAGCCTCGATATTATTCATCATCTCAAAAGCATGTTCTAAAAGATCCCATCGAGAAGACAGCTCCGAAGTAAGCATATCGTATTCAGAATCAGAAAATATAGATAGTAAGTTATTATTGAGTATCAAGTATTCAGAATCATCCGAAGTCGTGTAGAAAGGTTCAGGAATTTGTCTGTTATAAAGAACATTGAAGCGCTGAAGAACCATATCGTTTAGACTTACTTTTTTAATAGTCTCAAGGGATTTTTCTACCGATTTATCTGCCAGATTAATGGCATCAATTTCCCTCTCAACAACAGTTTTACGCCCCATTATCCCCTGTTGAGGCTTTCCTGCTTTCAGTCTTTCAGCATATAAATCGAAAAAATCTTGAGTAAGGTCATCTAAAGAAACTCTGTCATTGTTCTCTGCCGAGTACTTCAGTAAACAATTTCCAAGAGCAATCTTGTACGTTGACTGCTGTTTTCCATATAAAATAAGCGCACGCCAGTAATCTTTGCTGGTAGGATTCAAACTAAGCCCTCTATATTTGTAATATTTACTTTAATAAGTCAAATAACCTTCTTAAATTTCAAATCAAAAAACAGTAAAGAGAGAATTTCCAGATGGTTTACAAAAACAAATCAATAACTTTTTTTCCCAAACATTTGATGAAGAGTTTTTTATGAGCCTATCCCAAAACTCAAAATTGATATTTCAAAACTCGAATTCTTAATATCAATAGAGTTTCCGCTCACGAAATTAATCCGTAAATCCGAATAAAATTCATATTTATAACCCGTATTAATATGAGGATAAAATTGGTTTTGGGATGAGCTCTATTATATTTCCGCCCCAGCACCCTCAAATCTTGACACCAAAAGATCCGAAGACTGCGTCGCTATTTTTAGTTTTTTAGTTTTTGGGATACACAGTAATAAGATTGATTTTTGCTTAACAAAATTGCTCCCCGAAATTTATCTGATTGAGTAATGGGATTTGACAGGAATAAAATCAGAAAGTTTAAAAGCTATTAAATGAAATGAAAAAAGAAAGTTATCCTTAGATTTGAATTTCATCTTTTTAAGATGGATGTGCGGTGAATAGCCACGCAAAAGACATACTAGGGAAAGGGTAAAGCCCTCAACCCATTGCTAATGCCAGTCGCTACCACGACTGCCATATCAAAGCGCTGTGCGCTTTAGTAAGGATAACTTTTTTTCAAACCTCGGGTGTATCTGATGAATTGTTCCGCAATTTGTGATGAAAAACAATTTAAGGAATTTATGGATTCGTTACAACCCTCAATATCTAAAGAAGAATATGACATTCAATATGAATCATTTTTAAGGTTATCTGAGAAAAATTTACCTTATATATATGATTTAAATCATTTGTCTCTTCTTATAGGAGAATCTACAGAACAACTTGACTTTTTTGTAAGAAATAAAAGAAAAATATACGTATCATACAGAATGAAGAAAAAAAGGGGCGGATACAGGACAATAGATGTCCCCTCGAAAAAATTAAAATTTGTCCAACGATGGATACTACAAAATATACTATATATCATAAAGGTAAGTAAACACTCACATGGATTCATTCCTGGAAGATCAATTGCAACAAATGCAAAAATTCATGTTGGTCAAGAACTGGTTATGGGAATTGATCTTAAGGACTTTTTCCCAAGCATTAAACTTAACAGAGTAAGTGGCTTTTTTAAAGGTGTAGGATACAATAACCACATTTCTACTATTTTAGTCGAGCTATGTACTTTTAATTGGCAACTTCCTCAAGGGGCTCCAACAAGTCCAATGATATCTAATTTAATTGCATCACGTTTAGATAAAAGATTGGCAGGATTCTGCAAAAAGAAAAAATTATTATATTCGCGTTACGCAGACGATATCACAATTTCTGGCGGAAAGGTGTTACCTAGATACAAAACTCTAATTTTTAGAATAATAACCGAAGAAGGATTTGAAATAAAT
>JAUPKV010000633.1 GCA_030837265.1 Methanobacteriota archaeon | reverse complement strand
GGATATGTATTAACTTGAATTTCAGCTTCTCCAACGCTTATTCTCCTCAACAAAATTTGTTTCCTATCAAATATTCCTTGCTCTCTATATTAATTACATTTTAAAGTATATGCTTTTTTGCATC
Organism: Methanobacteriota archaeon; assembly: GCA_030837265.1. Next base: position 3,136 of record JAUPKV010000633.1, on the reverse strand, counting down.
TTATTAAAAATTTAAAAAAACAAAGAGGAAAAATCATCTGTAACATAAGTTCAAAGTAATAAATATCGCATAAAAAAATAGTGGAGTTAATAGCTCCATAGTTACAAGGTAATTACATGTGTGATACCAAAGTCAATTGTTTGAGTAATGTACCAGTTAGTGCAGTCCTATTTAACCACACTAATGCTACATCTTTTGAAAATTTACTGTTTTTCGATTAAGTTTTATGAGACTTTAAGAGTCTTCTTTATAGAGTTACTACCAGCACTGTTATACACGTACAATGTAACAGTATACGTCCCTGCTTTACTGAACACGTGCGACGTAATATTAGTCGTTGGTTTTGTAGTGGTGTCTGAGAAAGTCCACTGCCATTTGGTTGGTATATTTGAGCTAGTGTCAGTGAACTTTATCGTAGCTCCATGTTTCAGTGTAGTTGGTGAGTAGCTAAAAGCAGCTACAGGTTTGACAGCTGCCACAGAAACTGTCTTACTGGCAGTTGTGCTACCAGCACCGTTGCTAGCTGTCAAAGTGACAGTAAGTGTTCCTGCTTTAACGAATTTATGTGTAACACTGGTGCCGGAAGCCGTTGTTCCATCACCAAAGTTCCAGGTTAAGGTACTTGCGTTCTTACTGGTACTTTTAAATGTACAGGTTGTTGATGTGGAAATTCCTGACGTCGGAGACATCGTAAACGAAGCTGTTGGTTTCACGGATGCCGTAGTAGTACCAACTACAACCGATTTATAAGCAGTTGAGTTTCCGGCTGTGTTTTTTACAGTCAATGTTACATTATATGTTTTTGCTGCAGAGTACTTGTGTGTGACATTCTTTCCGGAACCGGTAGCGCCATCACCGAAGTTCCAGCTCCAGCTTGTGGGTGAATTGGTACTGGTATCATTGAATGTGTATGTTGTTGCCGTAGTTCCTCCGGATGCAGGTGATGACGAAAATGAAGCTATTGGTTTTACTACTGCTACTGGATTTACTGATATACTTCCGGTTTTATTGCTTGTACCGTTAGTATTTGTTGCTGTTAAGGTAACAGTAAAGTTCTTTGAACTATTGCCAGTGTTGTTAAATGTGTGTGAAACCTGGGTACCATTCACTACTGCTGTTCCGTCACCAAAGTTCCAGGATAGGCTGGTTGCATTTGTTGACGTGCTTGTAAACAGCACCGTAAGTGGGGAATTTCCGGAACTGACATTGCGTGTGAAGTTTGCAGCAGGGAGTATTGTAGTTCCGTTTCCTGAAATCACAAGTGGGAGATAATCTGTGTAGATGCTGCCAGAGATATTGGAATATACGGAATCTGCAATTCCGTCCCCATTATTATCTACTGCTTTCTGGGAAAATCCTGTGCCATCCGGGGCTCCCCAATAATTACCACCTATATAAGGTCCACCAATTATATTAGTGCCAGCAGTTTTTGTTGTATTATAGGAATTTCCAGCTCCATTTTTAATAGTTATAGTTACATCATTGAAGTTGTTGTTGTAAATAGTATTCATGTCACTTCGGCCACATATAAAGAAACCGAAGACACTACTGTTAGTGACAGTGTTGCTTGTAAGCGTATTACTGTCGGAATTGCCAATGTTAATTCCCCTCACATTGCCATAAACCTTATTTCCTGAGATTACATCGGCTGTGGCATTTTGAGTATCAATCCCATATTCATTACTATTTGTGACCGTATTATCCGAGATTACATTCCAGTGGGCAAACAACAGGTTAATCCCACGCAGGTTGCCATCAAACTTATTGTTCTTGACTGAACAGAAACGACACCAGGACAGATTTATTGCTGAACAGCGTGTTGCAAGTGCCCCACTTATTTTTAATCCATAAATATTAGTCTTGTCCGCCTGCACGTGGAAAACATCGTATTTCGAACTATAAGCTCTGACCCATGTATTATCAGGATTTCCAGAAGCTGATTTGATTGTCAGATTTTCTTTTGTTATATTTACGTTGTCATAATAGTTTCCAGGGCTCAAGATTATTATGTCGCCGGAACTTGCGTTATTGACAGCAGATTGTATTTTTGAGGTTCCACTAGAAATTTGTATTTCCTTAGCTGCTCCAATACCAGATATAATTATTAAAATGAAAAAAGCAAATAATAAAGTACTTGATTTATTAATCCTAATTCCTCCATTCAAGAAGAAAAGCTATGGGATATATATCATCAGAAGCTGTATTGTTAGTAGTTCATGCTGACATACACTCGGTACCCAAGTTATAAAATTAAAATCTATGCGCCTGTCCAAGAAATCATTTATCCATAGCGAAGTTCTTTTTATAGGTTATTTTAAATGAGCGAAAATAACGATCATTAAATATAAATATGTTGGTTATAAACAATATTTTATTTTTGTAAAAGAATATATAGACAAATAATCAAATTTGAAAATTAATACACAAATATAATTGTATATATTAAAAGTTAATTGTACAGTTATTGATTTAATGGACCAATTCGGAAAAAACTATCCAGATCGATTGGATTTCCTCAAGGAAATGTTCACTGATGGGTTTTCCCTTCGGAGTTGGCGTCAAAGATAATGCAATTAATCTCAAACTTACAATTAATCAATCCATCTCAACTAATATCTAATTTTTCATACATTTTTGTAAGAGTGGCGGCATAAGTTTATATATATGAAAGTGAGTTCTGATAGCTATTCAAGTGAAAGATTATTCAGTTTAATTATTCAGTCTGCCTGTATTACAGGGATGAATTCAAAAAAGCGTCCGGAACTTATCCAAAAAATTGTATTTTTGCTGTATAAGTTTTATATCTAGGTTCTGAATTTCCCTGGCTTTAAGGCATTTCTCGCATCCCCGGGGATATTAACCATTTATACGGCTTGTATACCTATTTTTAGCTGGTATTTTGTACCGTTTTAATAAGTGGCCTTTTCCATTATTGACTGTCGGGTGTGCGGCAGAATATGAATAGTCGGTCTAAATCTGCTTGATTCAGAAAATATAATTGTAAAATTAGAGTGAGTATATGGAAAAACTAGCAAAATTTAAAGCATTGGGGCTTTCAGAAAGCATCTTGAAAGCTCTCAAAAAGAAAGGGTTTGAAGAACCAACCCCAATTCAGGAAAAGGTCATCCCGCTTTTT
>JAUPKV010000061.1 GCA_030837265.1 Methanobacteriota archaeon | reverse complement strand
TAGATAGATTTCCCAGTCTTTCTTTTTTCCTGTAACTTCCAATGTCTCTTTTATTTTCCGGAGGTAAACTGAAGCTGACTCATATGAGCTTACTTTCGTTTCGGAAATTAACCATTCTGCAAGTTTTTTCCAAATTTCGATAGCTACTTCAGGATATTTGCCCCTCACTGCGTTTGCAATTTCGTTTTCAAAAATGGGGCGATGCCTATCGGCTTCACTTCCTTTTTCCTTAAGCCTTTTGTACCAGTAGATCACTTCTTCCGGATTATTTTCTTTAATTGCTATTTCAATTAACAGATCAATAGCAGGATGCTTAATCTCTTTTAGAGTGACGATCCCAAGTAGTCCGGTTTTTGGAAGGACTCCCGGAAGTATTGAAGTTTCTTCTGCAGGACTCATAAGCTTAGCTTCGAGTTCTCCACTTCTTAGAGATCTGAGGGCAGCTTCCCGGATTTCGTGCCATTTACCAATTTTTCCGGCCGCTTCCCGCATCCTGATATAACTGGACAGTTGAGGATGCCTGAAAAACTCTTCGGTTTCAAGAGCAGTTACAAAAGGCCAGTTTCCTTCACTTTCTTTAATTTCAAGTAAGAGTTGCCAGAGCTGGTGAACAGTGTCACGATCCTCATTCCCAATTTCCTTGATTCCACGATAAATCCATTCTTCAGCTTTCTCTGTATCTCCGGAATCTAGCAGTACTCTTACCAGTCTGGTATAACTTCCTGATATTTCGGCTTCTAGCTCACATATTGGTATTATTTCCTTAGAAAGCCCGGATTTTTTCAAAGCATCCACAAGTCTATCAATAACATAATCCCTCTCCCAGGATGAATAATACAAACCGTTATCTTCAATTTCTGCCTCCAGTAACTGAATCTTCAAGGCTTCTGAAAAAAGCTGCCACTCTTCCTGGCTGAAATCCTCTTTCCATATAAGAAGTTCATCAAGAATATCATAATTATCCTTCAACTCAATTTCAAAGGCATAGAGCATTTTTTCATGGGCAGGAAGAGAAGACTTCGATAAAGCCTCGAACACTACGTCCATACAACGGGATATTTTTGTTCCCATTTCCCCCCCATCATCGTAAGCCGCAATTTTTTCATACCTGTCCATTAGCTCTTTTCCGATACTCAAGAGTTCTTCGGGATGACCTGAATCAAGCAGGCTTTTTAGCCGGGCCTGATAGCCTGAGAAATCAGGCAGGTCTTCACCTTCATACTTCCAGTAATCATAATCTCTTGCTGCCCTAAAGAGTTCGTCCATTTCAGAATAAACATCGCTAATAATTAATATTGGATTCTCGGAAGCAAGGTCTTTTCGATCTCTGAGGTACCTTCCTATCAAAGGATCTTTTTCTGCAAAATATGCCAGGATTTCTATTAATTCAGATTTTTCTAATTGCACCAGATATTCATGGAGAGTCGTGGAGGATATTTTAAAGTCATGGGTTCCAGAAGCCTCAATTCCCATGTATCCTTTTCTGGTTCTTACAAAGAGCGGATCTTCTTCAGCAGTTATTGGAATCTCTTCTCCCTGCTCTACACGCTCAAGGTATTCAAGAACAGCTGCAACTCCATGTTTGCAGTCATGCCCAACAGGACAGCTGCAAAGGGAACTTAATTTCCCATTTTCAAGAGAAACCTCTGTAAAATAATCTATTGTTCCCTGCACACGAGCGATCAGACTGCCATCTGGTGTGCACTTAATCTCTTTTACCCGTTCCTCGTCCTGATACTTGATCCCTTTTGAAGTGGCTTTCTCTCCCGCCCATTCCTGTATATCGCTCCACTTAAGTTCTTTGAAAAGATCAGTATTTTTACAATCTAATGGCATGTGTTATTATTTATACATAGCAATATAAAAATAGGACTATTAATGAGTCTCCAACAATTGATTTTATTAGATTTTGTGGATTAAGGAACGAAGCGATGAACTTTATAAGAATTATAATATCCCGTTAAACATTTACAACGTGTAATATGTACTTTGTATTCGGAGCTGCTTCCATAATACTGTCATAAGGTGCAGTAAGTGGAATATTCGAAGAATATCCTGTATAGATTCCGACCGATGTGAAATAAGCAGCAAGTTCTCCGTACTTCTTCAATATTTCATCCTGAGTAGCTCTCTCCCCATCAAATAAGATTAATACATCTTTTCTGTTGTCAGGAAAGTAAGTGTGATCCTTAAAGTAAGTAAGGAAAAGTTTGAATTCCGGATTATAGCTCTGGATAATCTTTAACCACAGATCGCGCTCCTCATTGCTGACATGATTTGGGTTCTCGTTTAATTTCCACTCAAGATCAACGTTTACACCGATAATGCTTTTATGATGCCCATACCTTGAAAGTACTATATTTATCAAATCAGATGCTTCAGCTCCGTTGGGCTGAACCGAAAGTATCACTTTCAATCCGTCCTTATCGAACTTTTCCAAATACGACTCAACTTTATCAGTCTTGCTGTAGCTGTAAATATATCCTTTTTTTTCAAAAGGAAAGGGAACATAAACTAACTTGTTTTCATGTGCCTGAGCGACTACTATGTCAATAACTCCGTTTTCTCCACCATATCGCCTGGCGGCCGCAGACCACTCTTCAGCAGGCTTTGTAAAATTGCAATTGTTCCAGACACCCTGTGAACATTCTGGTTTTGAAGGCATTTTAGTGAAAACTAAAAAAAATAGAATTATTAGAAATAATAAAAGTGCCAAACTCACCGCAATATGCATTTTCTTATTTATTATCATTATTTCACTTCAATGAGCCGCGGACCGAATTGGATTTTCAATTTTCTCCCTATTAAATAAGATAGATAAAGGTAACTGATTATAACAACTTTAATAGTTGAGTAAATCATTACGTACGGGATCAACATTGGTAATAACTTTTTATTTTTTATTAAAATCGAGGAAGTAAATATAGTAAATAGTATTATTGGAATAAAAGTGTACAGGATCCCACGTAAGGATATTAGCCGAATATTATCGTACTGGAGAAGGAAATAAGGCAGCAATAAAGCAAGAGCTAAAGAACAAACTCCAATGATGTAACCCGAATAATTGAGTAACATCCATGGATTTCTCATTGCCCAGCGCTTATGTAACCTCCAGACCTGGAGATTACCGAACCACCACCTTTTTCTTTGCCGGTACCAGGCCCGGAGTGTTTCAGGTGCGTGAGTGTAAACTTCAGCCTCCTGATCCATAATAATTTTCATCGAATTTTTAAGAGCCTTAATGGTAAAATCCGCATCCTCAACAATGGTTTCATCACTGAATCGAATTATATTGCATACACTTCTTCTGACTGCAGTGAGTGGACCAGGGCAAACAAGAATACTTCCGCTCAAGCCCTGTAGATATCGGGTAATTTCCTGTTCGACAAGGTATTCAATCATCTGGAAGTACTTCATAAATTTTGTTTTCCCATGATTCTCATGAATGAGAACATTTCCCGTAACTATCTGTACATTTCTATTAGCATTGAGACAGCTTACCAAGGAATTAACCGCATTCTCAGACATATACGAATCAGAATCGGTAAATATAAGGATATCCCCTCTTGCTTCCTCAATAGCCTTATTGAGAGCATTTGCCTTTCCGCCATTCACTTTAAGATCTATAAACCTTACAGGGTAATTTGAAACAATCTCTGCTGTCCGATCAGTGGATCCATCATTGACAACAATTATTTCCATTTCACCTTTGTATCCTTGATTCAGGACGGACCCCAGGCATTTTCCAATTGTTGTTTCCTCGTTGTATGCAGGGACAATAATCGAAACCAATGCTGAGCACACGGTATCGCGACTGTTGTGAAGTAGATAATTATTAAGATCCCTCTTCTTTTTCCAGCCGGATAGAAATTTCCATGTGACAAAAAAAGAGAGTGGAAGCAGTGAAGTTAAAATAAAGAACCAGAAATACATTGACATAATTATATTTACTTTAATACTTTCTATGGCAGGGTCCCCACCTTTCCAGATTCCCCTGGGAATAACAGCAAATACAACTCTCCCTACTGATTTATATTGAGTCATCCGAGCTACGTCATGAACTGTTTCTTTTGGAGTATTTACTTCAACGTCATCCATTCTGACGGTGATATTCAAATCACTAGTTGATGACAGGTAATTAACAAGAAATTGATTAAGATAAGGATTCCAGTCCTGTGCATGGAACACGATATTACGTGGGTTTTCTTTCCGGATTAACTCCGTGGCCTTCTGGAACCTGGGATCATCGAAGCTTTGCATTGTACGCCAGTTCCAGGTATACTCATTTATATTCACACCGTTACTATTTGCTCTTAGAGGCGGTAGTTGCGTAGAGACATGAGTGCTTTCTATTGCCTGCCTTACCGACGGGTCTTCGGGCACTCCCGAGATTTCATAAGGGGAGATAAACAAACTGGGAATGAGTCCAGTCTTTTCAAAAACTAGTTTTGCTTTTTCAACATCTTCTTTCGCTTGAAGTGGCGTTAAGGATGAATAATTTTCATGTTCCCACCCATGAATTCCTATAATAACTCCTTTAGCCTGTGCATCTCTCAATTCATTGAGAAGCTTAGGCTCATCCAGAATGGTAATATGCCCGAACATATCATCATTTAAACGATCAGCCTCCATGCAAAGAAATACTCCGAAGGGAAGGGTAATTGAGATGGCCAAAAGGAAGGAAATAAAAGGTATGTATTTATTTAGAGATTGATTGTCAAATAAGTTAAAAAAAAAATTTTTGCACTCATATATCTTATTTTGCGGAAATCCAACATACTGTTGATTTACCACATTTTCTTCCTGAAAATCGTCACAGCTAAGAAGCTGTTTCTTTTTCACGTATTATAACCCCCCTAAGCAAATACAATGTTAAGTCAACTTATATATAATTAATTATATTAAATACATTTAAATAATTTTATATAAATAATATGTTGTTTTAAAATCGTTGATCTCAGGTTTTGGGGTTTAATATATATCAGGAATGGAGTGGAAAGGAAGGAAAAGCCCGGTTAGAACCTTAAAAGAAGGAAATCTAAAATTATTAAATTAATTGAAGCATTCTTTATACTTTGAAGCCCTTTTACCCAAACTATAGGCAATTATTTCCATTTTTTTAAAGATTCTGATTTATTTAATAGTTAGAAAAGAGAAATAAAGCTTTATCAAGTTTCAAAGACCATTGTCTCGATATAAAGAACGATTTTGAATAAAGTATACTTATATTCTAATTTTACGAATAGAGATCTGAAGGGATAAAAGTCTTAAAAAATAAGATGGAAAAATCATAAGACGAGAAAAATTAGAAATCGTAAAAAACGTACTTATATCCTGAACAAGAACCGCGGCATGTGCCACTCTTGCAAGAACTGGATATTCTTGATTCCTTCCGGAGTATTAAATAGCATAGGCCGCACTTCTGGACTTACATCCATGAAGCAAATGCAATGTTGGAAAAATCCCTGAATGAAGCGGTAGCAGGCGGTGCTAGAAACCGATGAATCAGGTATTTCCCGTGCACAGATGAATCATTCAGGCAATCCGGAAGGCGGATTCCGGATCGCCTGAAATGTCTTTTGTCAAGCAATTCTGTCGCTGAGATGAAGCCCTATAACACCAATTATAACGACAAAAAGAGAGATCACTTTTAAAGAATTTACAGGCTCCTTAAACCATAAAATCCCTATTACCGTAATAAGAGCCGTTCCAAGCCCTGCCCAGATTGCATATGCAATACTTACATCCATTTTTTTGAGGGCAAGCGTGAATACGGAGAAACTGGCCGCATAAAAGACAAAGATCAAAATTGAAGGGATTAGTTTAGAAAAACCCAGAGAAAGTTTCATACATGTGGTTCCGCATACTTCAAATGCTATTGCCAGTAGAAGAAGGTAATAATAATTCATCAAATGTATTTGGTTTCTACATATAAATCAGTGCTTCTTAATGAAAAAAAAGTGTGTTGTAATTCATTACATCATCACTTATCTTCTTTTTAGCTTCTTAAGAGAAGTTATACTTCAAGCAGAAGAGAAGTTATAACTCACTCTATATAATTTATTATTACTTTTCGTTTTCTCATTCTCCAAGTCTTAATGCTCCATGAGGACACATCTTGATACACATACCACACTGGATGCACTTCTTCTCATCAACTTTTACGTCCCAGTTTTCATTAAAAGCATAAACATTAGTAGGGCAAACCGAAATACAGGCACCGCAATCAATACATTCTTCTTCATCCCTATGAATCGGACGATCCAGAATAGTAACTATTGCTCCCCTGAATTCCAGAGCTTTTTTAATTTTATCGAAATGGAAATCACTTACATCTGCAATCAATTCACCATATGTTGAATCAATATTTGCAACCATTATATTGATCAGGATACCCGTTTCAACTATAGACTCGGAAATAATAGGATTCTGGATTCTCTCCGTAGGAATACTAATCTTTATTTTCATTTCAGTACCTCCTTGCAAGGAGCTTGCTGATATTGTCACTTGTTATTATCCCGAGAACTCGACGCTGAGTATCGATTACCGGCATGGCGGATACACCATAACGATCCAGCCTGCGTGCAGCAAGATCAACAGGCTCGTTTGGAGAGCAGGTCAGTACCTTTTTAGTCATAACGCTTTCGACAGAGTCAAAAATATTCTCTGCAACAGCTTTGGAAATATCCCAGGCAGTAAGGATCCCAACTAGCTCGCCGTTATCGGAGACTACAGCCAGATGATTGAAGGAGTTTTCCCATATCTTCTTTGCAGCATCCTGAACAGTCTGATCTCTTTTAATGGTCACAATAAACTCGGACATCACATCCTTTACAAGAGGCACGGCCTGTATCTGTTTCATTGGCTTTGTAAGACCCTCTCTGAGAAGTCTTTCCACAGGCAGGCTTACAAAGAATTCTCCGCGTTTAATCCATCCTTTCAGCTCATTGGCAATTATTCTTGCTTTCTTGAAACTGGAAAGAGAAGAAGTAGGTATATCCTTTCCGGCTAATTCCACCTTTCCTGACTTTAGCTCGGCATAGTTGACTTGCTTTATAACCGGCTTATTCCGGCTACCTCCAGCATAATCAAGGATGTTGGTTGTGAGATCCTTATCACTTATTGCAGTATCAGCTGCAAGCTTCTCATTAAGAATAGGTATCGGAATCCCTATCCCTAGATAAAGAGTTGTCCCGTACCCTGTAAAGGAGGCAGCCCTTAAATAATCAAGGTTCATTTCTTTCAGGTTTCCTTTGACCATTAAGGTACCAAAACCAGTAGAAGGCGAATGTTGGGTTCCGTTTCCAATAACATACCCCTGTGCTCCTCCAATGAATATCCTTGTCCCTATGCCAATTGTTTCATAGTCCGGATCATTTGAAAGCGGGGAAAGTACGCCTGCTCCGGAATAAGTTACATTTCCAAAGTTTGGGAGAAGTTCACCCATATACGTGCTAAGGATTCTTTTTGAACTATTTGTTGCGGCTGCATATTTCTGGTATGCGTTCCTCGGATTCAACAGGACAGCTTCGTTCAAATCCTCAAGGCAAATTGTCGTATCCAGAACTTTCCTGGGGTAACAGTCTGTCCCATATGAAGTTGCATGAACATTAATTTCTTTTCCTCTCAGAAGGTCTTCGATAACATGAGCCCCACCATACTGGATTCCCCTTGTATCCGAAATCTGGGTGGCCCCAAGGTAAGCATCCACAGCTGCAATTCCACTATAAGCCTCCACGTGGTTAAACCACATCCTCTGGATTTTGATTGGTGGCTCAGAGTGACCAAGGTTTAGCATCAGACCGGATGAACACATGGCACCAAATGTGCCCGTAGTGACTACATCCACTTCTCTTGCAGCTCCTTCCACGCCAAGGTCCTCAACTATCCTGACCATCTCCTCAGCCGTAACTACATTAACGCTGCCATCCTCAATCTTTCGATTAATCTCATGAATTGATTTTTTAACCATGTGGGTTTCCCCTTTTTCATAAACTTGCTAAATTGTAATATTTATCTTTTTATATATTACTTATGGTAATGCAACCACTGAGGGCTCCCTCCAGAAGAGATAAAAGACTGGATTCCAATCAGATATGTCTCAGACCGCCGGGTTTGCATCCTGGATCCAATAATAACAGTCACTTACGGTTACAATAGTCAATATTTGTGAACCACATATGCTATTTAAGGTAATTGGAACTTTCTCCCGTAAAACTATATAATATATATAATTTAAAATAACAATTGTGAATAACCCATTATAAAATACACGATTTAAATCGGGAGAACTGCATAAATATAGGATAAAAGGTGTAGTTTCAGTTAATTTCTTATCCTTAAAAGATATTACCCGAATCCAGGTGATAAGTTGACGCGTGTACTTGCTACCGGCACTTTTGATCTGCTTCATCCAGGGCATGTTTATTTTCTAGCCCAGGCACGGGCTCTGGGAGATGAACTCTTTGTCATCGTTGCCAGGGATTCAAACGTAACTCACAAGCCCAAACCCATTATACCCGAGGAACAGAGAATGGAAATGGTAAGTGCCCTGAGAATGGTAGATAAAGCTCTTCTTGGTAGCAAAACAGATATGTTCGAGCCCTTGAAGGAGATCAAGCCCGATATAATTACTCTGGGCTATGACCAGAATTTTGATATTGATTATCTGGAAAAAGAACTTACTAATAGAGGTCTTCCTGCAAAAGTAGTCAGAATACAGTTTTCAAAGGAATGTGCGTTCTGCAGTACCGGCGCAATTATAAAAGAGGTCCTCAAACGGTATGGGTGAACATACCATACCGCTTGTGTGAAAGATAAATGTTTTTCCGGCTTTTTGATCGCACTCACTACATATGTATTTTATACAAATACATTTTCAAGTCTATCAAGAGCTTCCCTGATTCTATCAATAGATGTGGCATAAGAAACTCTGATAAAGTTTTCCCCTGAGCTCCCAAAAGCAATTCCCGGGGTAACTGCAACCTGAGCTTCTTTTAAAAGCTTCTCTGCAACCACTGTCCCATTTCCAAATTCGCTCACATTAGCAAAGGCATAAAAAGCTCCATCTGGTTTCTTGCATTCAAAACCTATTTTGTTAAGACCCTCAACCAGAACATCTCGTCTAACCTTGAATCTATCTACCATTGCTTTGACTCCTTCCTGAGGGCCCTGCAAGGCTTCAAGCCCACCGTACTGAACAAATGTGGTCGCACTACTTACCGAATGAGATTGGATTTTTTGTAGAAGTTTAAAGATCTCGGGTGGAGCAGTCAGATAACCGAGCCTCCAACCTGTCATTGCATAAGCCTTTGAAAAACCATTTACAGTGATAGTTCTTTCCTGCATCCCGTCAAAACTTCCAATACTTATATGCTCTCTATCGTAGATAATTTTCTCATAAATCTCATCGGAGACCACTAGCAGGTCATTATCTATTGCCAGATCTGCAATGCACTGCAATGTCTTTATCCCAAATACTCCACCGGTTGGATTTCCCGGAGTATTTACAACAATAAGTTTGGTTTTATCGTTTATGTAATCTGCAAAATTATCCGGAAGAAATCCTTTCTCAGGAATTGTTGGGACCCAGACTGTATCTGCGCCTGAAAAACGGATGCATGCGTCATAGGTTACCC
>JAUPKV010000632.1 GCA_030837265.1 Methanobacteriota archaeon | reverse complement strand
AAAGCTGGTAAATTATTTGTAAATCTAGTTTTCTATATACTCTCTATATACTTAATAGGTAGTACAGTTGGCATTCTTTAAATAATCCCAGTGGGCTTTCATGAAAAGATTGACTATTTAACCTTGGCCCAAAGATATGATTTAAATGAGATTTTGTACTTTGTGATTTTTTTACTTCAAGTTCACTCGTTTATTATTTATAAAGATTAATATTTGACAGATCGGATTTTTCCAAATATTTCCCTCTATTTCCAGGGTCGGTCGTGAACTCCTCCTATGCTCCAGGCAATTCCTTTATACCTGGGCCTCTTCCGTCAAGTTCGTTAAAGCCCAGTTATCCCCTACTCTCTGGTCACGACTCATCCAGCAGGCAACAGGTCCATTGACAGCTTTTCCAGGTTTTAGAATCCTGATACGTTTGGAGTTAATTAGCAATTTTGATTACACTTCTTTTATACAATTTAATTTTATGTGAATGGTCCTTAATATAAATTAAGATATATAGTTATGATCTGATTCAAAGTTTAACACATGTAGGTGGCAGATATATGACTGATGAACTTAAAGACGCTGTAATTGATGCTGCAGAAGATCTAATTGAAGATGCAGGTAAAAAATAGCTGAAGATTTATTTGGATTAGTTTCTGAAAAAGTTTTAGAATATATACATCACATAACTGAGCTTGCTGAGAAAGAAATTGCTAAAAATGCTGAAGATATTCTAGAGAAAGTTACTGAGATCATAAAGCACCCTTCATAATTGATTATGAATTCAATATAAGAGGTGCAATTATTTATTCCTCTGCTATAAAAAATCTAAAATTATATAAACATAGAGAGCATCTTTCCAAATAAATTAATGAAAGGTGTCCCCCTATGCAATGTATCTATCTGCACAAAAGTGAACAGATACAAGAATGTATGACAGGTGTAGCATATTATGAAACAACAGAGGACGATAGGCAAAATTACTGTGAGAGCAACAATTTTTTACAATGCCCCAGACTAATAGCAACATTAAGAGCTAAAGAAGCAGATGGAACGATTACTACCGTACAAAAAAAGTAAGTCTACTGTAGAAAAACCATTTGAGCAAGTTGCGCACTCATTAAAAAAATCTCAGTTACAATTCAAAGACCTGTCCGTCATATCCTAGAGGCAAAGATGTCGATTCGATATTATGTGGGCGAAAGAGATGACTGAGATGAGTTAAAACTACTTCTTTTGCATTGAGCTTTTCTGCGAGCGTCATAGCTTCTTCCGAGTTCATATGTTTTTTGATATGAATGTGAGGAGGGACTATAGCATCGGCTATTAGAAGGTCAGGATCTTTCATTAGCTTCAGGCTAGCTTCCGAGATTTCAGGGCCTGTATCTCCAGTAATTACTACTTTTATATCTTTTTCACAAATAATGACACCTGCAGGATTCTCAATTGGGGGATGATCAACTTTAATTAGGGTTAACTGCAGCCCGATGAGCTCAAAAGGTTCATAAAGTTTTACATAATGATATCTGGGTTGTAAGAAATAGACATACTGATTTATGTATTTCAGAGTTTCCGGGATGCCATAAACATCAACTTTGCTCTGGACGCGGTAAAATTCTCCGAAACCGGAGTAATGGTCGTGATGGCCATGGGTCCAGATTACTCCATCTATATGGGAAAGGTTTTGCCTGAGAAACTGCTGCCTTAGGTCCGGGCTGGTATCGATAAGGATCTTGCCCTTTTCAGATTCGACAAGTATGGAAAATCTAAGGCGTTGGCTTTTTCCCCCCAGTCTGGCGTCCTCGCAAGCCTGGCAGTAGCATCCAATTTTAGGAGTTCCAACGGCATCTCCGGTCCCGAGTAGTGTAAGCTTCATTTATTTATTCCTTCTGTACTCTTCCATACTCTCGGATTTCAGACCGGCCCTTTCATCAAATGATGCCACAGCTGCCGTAAGATCCTGCTGGTGAAGTATTTTGCGTTCTTCCAAGAGGGCACTCAGGACAGCTTCCCTGATGACCATCCGCAGGTCCGAACCAGAATAACCTTCGGTAATTTCTGCGATCTCCCCGGTATTATAATCTCCTTCTATGTGTTTGGTGACAATATTCAGAATATCTTTACGCATTTCAGAGTCAGGGAGAGGAAAATGAACTATCTCGTCAAAGCGCCTCCAAGCTGCACTATCTAGCATACGAGGGTGGTTGGTTGCGGCAATAAGAAGAACTCCATGTTCCACAAGGCTGATTTCGTCTATAGCTTTAAGAAGGGTGTTGACTGCCCGCTTAATGGCAGCATTTTCATCAGATGTTCTTGCTTTTGCCACGAAGTCCAGCTCATCAATGAAAAGGATACAGGGATTCAATTTTTTTGCCAGCAAGAAGACCCTGTCAATATTCTTTGCAGTCTCTCCAAGGTACTGGTCTGTGATCATAGATAGTTTGACCTCTACAAAAGGAATGGAGAGCTGTTCCGAGAGTGCACGTGCGACAGAAGTTTTCCCGGTTCCCGGTGGCCCGACAAAAAGCAGTTTTCCAATATCGTGGAGACCAATTTCCCGCAGGTATTCCCTGTGCTGGATAGCTTTCATGATTTTTTCAACTTCATCCTCCTGTTCCTGGGTAAGCACAAGGTCCTTAACTTTTTGTTTTACATCTTCAGGAGCAATAATGATTACAAGTTTGAGCATTTCCTCGCTTTTGTCTTCTTTCTTGATCTCTGCAATAAGAGATTCAATCCACTCCCTATCCACTTCCTTTGGCCTTACTTTTGCCTTTGTAAGCGCATAGTTTGCATCCTGAATCTTTTTTACTTCTCCGTAGTAATATGCCAGGACAGGATTATTTTGAATTTTTTCCGTTGAATCTTCTTGCTTTTCAAACCATTCCACTGCAAGCTCGAAAGCACTCAGACGGAGTTCAAAATGGGATTTATCTGCAACTATAAAAGGAACATTTCTTACGATTTTTTCTATGTCCTTGATTCCAAACAGTTTTTCGATCCGAATAAATGTAGCTGTCATGGGCCTTGGGACAGTTTTCACTACACTGCTCCAATAGTTTTTCCTGATATTTTTTGGAAGATCATTCACATCCAGTATTGGATAACGATTATATACTTCTGCGGTCAAGAGCAGTTCTACAATATCTAGTACGACGTTTGACATGTTTTTACCTGTTATGTGCTTGGGTTATCACTACCAAGTGTTGGCACTCGAATGAAGAAGTTCTTAAATCTTTTTTTAAGTTGCTAAACTTAATAGTTGATTTTCTTCAAAGATATAATTTACGAAACTGCTAAAGTAAGATTGAACGTGCTATGAGGCAATAACTTAGTTTGGGATCAGAAGCTACCAGCTACCCTATTCTTCGGGACATTAAAGATAATTTTCAGAAAGTCCAGAATATATTTTTGAAAAAGCCTCTGCCTAATCCAAGAAAATATCTCAATTTCCGGAGAATGATTCTGAATATGGATATCTCTCGGCTAACCCTATTGATTTTTTACTTTTTAGAAGCAATGATGTCAGATTTATTGCTGGAATACTGCGCATTATCAAAACTCCCAAATTATCAAAACTCCTATATTAAAGCTATTATTCAGAGATATTTTCTGGGTAAAAAAGCATCATGCTACTGAAATATAAAGACCTGACAATTTGAGAAACATATATTTTTCCGATGTTAGAAAGATAAAATTTCCAAAGCTTATGGTAAAATTGCAGTGGATCATGCCTGAATATTAGGATGAGACTAATTAAAGTCCGGCAATTAGGAAGCTTGAACGGGCTTTAAAGGCTTTAAAGGCTTTTTATTAGTTGTACGCTTTTTCGTTAATTTTTTTAGATTTCATCATTTCCTTTTTCAACTTTCTTATCACGCCTTAAAAAAATGATCCAGAGTTGTCTGGAAGCGGAAGTCGGAAAGCATAGCTGCTTTTGTCATCCATTCTACTTTTGGCGTGCAAATCCTGCCTGCAAGATCTGAAATTGCTGCCTCAAGAGAATCAAATTTCACAGGGGGATTTCGAAGAGTGCCTCTCATACCTTCCCGGACTACCCATACCCCAAGAGGAGCCCAATAGTCCGGGGTAATTTCCCTGAGTATAAAAATGGAAGCCTGCTTTCGGATTTCTGTGAGGTATTCGAGTACTGCCAGCCTTGCGGCATAATAACCTCCTGCCAGGGGAGAATATCCTTTTTTCCCGGAAAGGCCCTCACTGTCTTCCCCAATCCAGCTTGATTCTCCGGACCATACAGTTTTTGGGAGCCATATCTCTATCAATTCGAAGGAATAAGCCCTTGGAAGAAAGAGAACTTCAAAATGGTTCCCAAAATGAGTCCCACTGAAAAGCTGAATGTCCGAAATAAAAGGAAAGTCCTTTATGCGATCTGCAAGTTCCTTTCCTGCGGTATCATCTACGGCTGTTATTGACCAGCGTGTAGGAACGATTTTTCTTTCTTTCCCGAGCAGGCCAATAGAAAACAGGCGTGTAATATGTTCAGTTGAAATGTCACTTTTCAAGAGTTCTGCAATAGCATCTTTTGCCAGCGCGTCCGTATCATAGACAAGATAATCTACCTTTCTTGGGACGTTTGGATTTTCTGCAAGCTCGAAGTTTTTAACCAGGCCTGAAGGACCCATGGGCGTAAGTACGGCATCGAATTTGAGTTCCTGTTTTGGAGCTTTGAAAAACCAGGCTTCGGTATCTATCGGCTTTCTGGAAAGAGCAAGCTCCTGAGCCTTTACCAGAAGAGGATTTTCTTTGCTGCGTGCATCTTTTATGTGCAGATTCGTGTTTGCCCTGACCATACGGGAACGCATTGAGATTATATCTTCAATCTTCATGTTTCCCCAAGCTGAAGGCTCTTCCAGAAAAGCTGCCTCACTTTCCGTTGCCAGCGGAGGAATCAATGGACCTGCCGAAACTCTCGGGTAACCATAGCTTCCAACAAAAAGAGCAGGTGGAGAGGCCCCAAAAACGGATTCGCCTGAGATCACTGGAGCAATCGATTGTAAGGACTTAAATTTTTCCAGGATTGGGCAACGAGGGCGCCCACAAAGTCCTTTTCCTTTACATTTGATGCACAATGGTGTCATTCACTTTAAATCAATATCCTCACATATTCTACAGAGGCTAACTTCAGGAGCATTCCTGTAAAGCCAGCCGGATTTCTGAACAAAGCTGCAAATACTGCACATGCCGTTTGTCTTTTCCTGAGAAGATAAGTTTCTTTCTAAAAGTATTGATGCAAATTTCCGAATTTCTTTTTGCGTCTCTTCTGAAAAATTAATTTCAGCCCCACGTTTCTCACTCACATATTGAGATACCGCAGCTCTTGAGAGTTCCAGAATATCCGCCACTTCTTGCTGCGTACACCTATGTTCGAGAATCATTGCCCTCGATAGCTCGGCTCGAATTGCGGGCAAGACTTTCTGAACCATAATTTCACAAGTTGTTTTCATGGGAGGTCATTGTCCAAGTATGGATCAAAATGTGCTAATATGCGCATTGGATTTCTTGAATAGGAACTTTATCTCCCTTATGCGCTAATAAAAAACGTATACTACCGATAATTGGCGTGAACGTGCATATTTTCGGACCTGGGAACACATCTCTGTTTCTCAAGCCCGGTTTTCATGGAGTCCAGTAAGGTTCAATTTTTTATCTGTTCAGCAGAGAAACCCTTTTCCATGAGGACTTCTTTCATGCGGGCCAGGTGGTTGCCCTGAAGTTCTACGGTATTTCCTTTTACCGTCCCGCCGCACGCGAACTTTGATTTAAGATATGTGGATAATTCATGTAAATCAATTTCGCTGGCATCGAAGCCTTCCACAACGGTAACCTCTTTCCCATATCTTCTTCTATTTACTTTTACAGTAATCCTCTGTTGCTCTTTTGCAACCTCTTCGCAAATGCAAAGTTCTTTTGGAAGCCCGCATACCGGGCACATTCCGCTACTCATTTGTTGGTATATCCTCCGAATTTGTAATCATCATATATGTAATTTACATCCGAAAATAACTAGATAGACATAAGTTACTTATCGATGCTGGTATTAAAGCCTAATGGTATT